>SKZG01000156.1 GCA_007127495.1 Planctomycetales bacterium | reverse complement strand
GTCTGGGTCAATGGAAGTCAAGCTGGTATGTGTGGGCGGAAAACGTCCGGGGCAGGAAATCCCGGTGCGCGGGCCGGAGTATCTGATCGGTCGGTCCGACGAATGCCACCTGCGGCCCGGTAGCCCGGAAGTCAGTCGCCGCCACGCAGCGGTCCTTATTCAAGACGGTTTGGTCACAATACGCGATTTCAACAGTAGCAACGGGACGTTTGTCAACGGCGAACAGGTCCGAGGAGACCGCGAACTGAAAAGCGGCGACCGGTTGCGGATCGGCCCGCTGGAGTTCGAAGTCGAACTCACCGTGGGTGTAGGCGGCAGAAAGAGGCCCAAGGTGGCAAGCGTCCGCGAGGCGGCTGCCCGATCCGCCACGCCGGTCGGCCCGCGAAACGACGACGACGTCGATCTTCGTGCATGGTTCGACGAAGAGGAAGAGGAAGATGCCCCACCACAGGGGCCGAAGACGGATACCCAGGCGGGCATGCCGGGCGACAGCACGGCAATCATCGCGGAGAACAAGAGGAGCGTACCCCAGAACACGGAACGAAAAGAAGGCGCCTTCACATTGCCGCCGCATGCGCCCGGCCGGCCGGCGCCGAAGTCGGGCACAAGTGAAAACGCGGCGGCCGACGTGCTTCGCAAGCTCATGGGCCACTGAACCAAAGCCGTTGAAACCTCGGAAACGACCGTGAAAGCCTCCCGGCCTCCCCGAAAATCTGCCGCCCTGCTCGGCATGGCCTTCGACCACAGCGACGGCCACACTCGAATCACGCGCGGCGACAACTTCTTCCTCGTCGGCGGCAGCAATAAAACGCACGCCGTGATGCAGGAAACCGCCGTGAAGATCAACGAGCATCTGGAGCGTCGCGGGCAACGGCTCGAAGACGCTTCCGTCAGCGAGCTGCGCGATATCTGCCGCGACGTGGCCGAACGATCAGCGGAATAGCGGCGCCGGCGGTATGGAAGCCGACCGGTCGGCCACAGCCGACTGAAATGATCCCGCCGAGAGGCTTTCGCAAGTCCTCGCGCAACTGGCGCGTGCTTTCCTCGACGGTCGTCAACGAAGCCACGTTGACCGAAATAGGCGGCGGTTGGTCGAATGCGGCCGATGACGGGCGGTTCTCTCCGACGACCCAGAGGCTGCGGGTCGTGATGAACCGATACAGGTTCTCAGAAGCGTCCACCTGTGGGCCGCGGGCACCGGCCTCAGACATGGACCACGCTCCCCATGAACCAGCGGATCAGCATTTCGGCCCGCTCCGTGTCGGCGACCGGAAAGAAATCCTCTTCTTCGATACCCTGTTCAGAATCCCACTTCAGGTAGTGGATCGTCTCAGGGTCTTCGATTTCCAGTTCAAGCGAACGTGGACCGGCATTCCACTCAAACTGAAGATTGCCCTTGCGCATAGGAACCACCGCGGGGGTACTTGCAATGTTCTTGGGAAGTCGGGAAATAAACGTGCGGGCCGCGTCGATGACGGCAGGGTCCATTGGCGCTGCCCCCTCGGCGTCCCAATTCGGTTTGAATTGGCCGAGGCGGTCCAGCTCTTGATGAACAATCCGCTCAAAGTCCGGCGCGAAGTACTCCGTCGGTTCCCAACGATCGTACTCACCGCTGTCCACGTTCGTGCTCATACACCGGTCGAAATCAAGAGTCAGTGGAGCCATGATCGATTAAGGTTCCAAAGAAGTGTTGTGCGAGTGTGTTACATTCCGCTCGGTGATCGAAGAAGCTTTGAGCTGCCGCTATGGCTGCTTCGTTACCTTCGTTTCCCTGCTTGCCCACGGCGTTGTGTACGTTGCATGCCAATTCAACCTCTTTCTCCTTGAGCGAGACCTGGATGTTCACCGTCTCATGTTCCGCTCGTGTGATGGCAACGTGGAACGACCTTTGAGCAACAGTTTGGCCGGACGCCGGGGGGAGGGCTAACGGAAAGTCACGGACCGCCCCGGCGAGGTGTTCCCATTCTGAAAGATCGGCATCATAGTGAACGTTGTTGCCCAGCGCGAACATGGGTGTCTCGGGCAGGATATTAAGGATGCGCGCAACCAATTCGCCACAGTCGAAACCCGGATCCCATGACTCGATCACCAGCCGATTCGGCGTCACGTTCCAAGTGGCCTTGCGGTCCGGAAACCGAAAACGAAACCCCGGCTGAGTCAGGTTGGTTTCGATCCCCACCTCCGTGCCCGCCTCGATAATTCCGTGTTTCGCGAGCCACTGGGGGTGGAGAATGTACATGTTGAAAGTACCGAGCCCCACACAACTAGCTTTTTGAAAACGGAACGCCACAGCTATCCCTTGGTAAAACTGCCATCCGGTTTTTCGACGCAATCGATCCCCACACCATGCTTCCGTAAGAAACCGGGGTGGTCAGGTAACGAAATCGGCGACGAGATGCCCAACCTTCAGCGAAATCCCTACGCTTGGGCACCTCGCGACATACAGCTCCCTGTCATCTTAAGCCGGAAGATACCGACTGTCCACTCCTCCGACAACTCCTCTGGGCCCATCGCTGCCTGGACTACCCCCCAGAAACCACTCCACTGGGCCGTACAGACCCAGCACATGGAAGGCCTCCGCATGTGAAGCCCCATTTCATCCCCCTACGGCAGCAGCAGGAGCCGGTACACGGTGTACGTGTATGCATGCCGTTTTCCCGTCCGGTCGAACGCAGCGGCGGAAAACGAGATGGGGACGCCCGGCGTGAACGGCGCGTCGTACGGACTGCCGGTGTCCAGCGCGCGCTCGATGTACACGCGCCACCGGCCGTCGCGATGTTCCGAAACGCAGCGGACGTCGCCCCGGTCGCCGGTCATCGGCTCGGCCACAATGCCCGGAATGAACGTGCCCGGCGGAACGGCCGCGGCCGCCTCGGGCGAGTACTCGACCGCGTGCTCTCGCGGTATGATCCCGTCGCGCGCCAGTTCCAGCCGCTCCGGCAGCCAGGCGGGCCGGCTCCGGTCGTCCGACACGTTGCTTTCGTAGCCGCCGCTCTCCTTCGGATCGTTCAACCGGCCGACGTTCCGCCGCTCGAAGTCGGCTACCGACCAATACTGATCGTCCACCTGACCGACCGGATCCGTGCGCGTGGCCTTCCAGTGCCACACGTCGAGCAACCGGGGCGTGGCCTTGTAGCCGTAGTCGCGCCCGCCGCCCGCATGGCACGAAGCCGCGCAGCCGAACCGATCGAACGACGGGCTGGGCTGGATCGGGAAGACGAGCGAGAACCGGTCCTCGTTGGTATCGAGTTGCTCCCAGCCGTCCTCCGTCCGGCGCCAGGGGTGGTAGCGGCGGTGCTCCTCGGCGTCGAGCCATTCGGCCTTCAGGAACAGGCGATGCCCGTCGTGCAGGGCCCGCAGCGTGGCCGTCGTCCGGCCGTCGCGAAAGCCGAAGCCGTTGGCAAGCTCGACGGTGATCGGGCGTGCCTCGTGCCAGGGGAGCGCGGCCAGGTCGACCGGTTCGCCGACCGTGGCGGCCGCGTCCAGCCGGGCCGCCTCCAGCGTGCGCCAGGGCGCGACCACCGGCACTCCGTTGACCATCAGGCACGCCGACCCCGCGGCCAGCAGCGCGAAAGCGCCAAGCGGCCTCCAACGCGGCCCAGGCCCGCGCCAGAACGCGGCGACCAGCCGCCCCCGATGGCGCGTGAGCCCCTCGATCGTATGCCAGGCCAGCGCCGCCGGAACGACCGCCAACCCGGCAAGCCCATGCAGCCCGCGGGCCGTGGTGTACACCACGGGCGGGCCCATCGGCAGGAGCAACAGCAGGCCGGTGCCGGCCAGCAGCAGGCAGCCCAGCAGCAGCCAGAGCTTGACGTTGGGCCGGCCCAGCCAGAAACGGCCATAGAGGACGGCCGTGGCGACCGTCGCCGGCGTGAACACCAGCGCCGCCAGCAGATGCCACAACCCCACCCGCCCCGGCCATGCCCAGGCCGGCAACGTGCCGGAGCACAACGACCACGCCGGCCGCGCCGTCGCGTGCAGGCTCAGGCCGGTCAGCACCAGCACAACCGTCGCCACCGGCAGCAGCCAGTGGAGCAGGCGGAACAGAAATGGGTAGCTCGGGCCGGCGGGCGATTCGGGTGCGTGCATCGGGACGTGTTCCTTTGAGGGCTTTTGGCCCCCAGTATACCCCAGCGGCAAGCAAATCGCCACGTCCCCGCGCATCTGCTTCCCCGCCGGGCCTGCCCCGGCCGGATGGATGACTGGCCAGCTACCGCCACGTCCCCGCGCATCTGCTTCCCCGCCGGGCCTGCCCCGGCCGGACGGATGACTGGCCAGCT
>SKZG01000137.1 GCA_007127495.1 Planctomycetales bacterium | reverse complement strand
TATCCGAAAACCGACGCCAGCCGGTCGATCTCGTCGCGTGTGCGCTTCTCGGTGACGGCCACGAGCAGGCAGTCGGCCAGTTCGGGATACCACCTGCCCAATGCCGGCCCGGCAAGGATGTCACCCGCCAGGGCCTGCTCCACCAGGTCGGCTGCGGTCGCGCCGGCCGCGCGCAAGGTGAACTCCTTGAAGAAGGGCTGATCGAACGCCGGCCGGAGCGCCCCGTCGGCGGTTAGCCGCTGCATCGCGTAGTGGGCCTTCTGCAAACACAGTTCCGCCACCTGCCGCATCCCCTCCGGCCCCATCAGCGCAAGGTACACACTCGCCCGCAACGCGAGTAGGCCCTGGTTCGTGCAGATGTTGCTCGTGGCCTTTTCGCGGCGGATGTGCTGCTCGCGGGTTTGGAGCGTCAGGACGAAACATCGTTTTCCGCGGCGGTCGGTCGTTTCGCCCACCAGCCGGCCGGGCATGCGGCGCAGGAACTTCTCGCGGCAGGCCAGAATGCCCAGGTAGGGACCGCCGAAGCCCAGGGGACAGCCGAGCGCCTGCCCTTCCGCGGCCACCAGGTCGGCCCCGTACTCGCCGGGCCGCTTCAGCAGCCCGAGGCTGATCGGATCGACCATCGCGACCAGCAAGGCACCTTGGTCGTGGGCGATGCGGCCCAGCTCGTCCATCGGCTCCAAGCACCCGAAGAAGCTCGGCTGCCCGACCAGCAGGCAAGCCGTCTGCTCCGTGACGGCCCGCCGGGCATCGTCCGGGGTGAGGGCTCCCTCGGGCGCGTCGATCACGTCGAGCGCCACGTCGAGGTTGGCCAGGTAGGTCGTGAGCACCTGCCGAATTTCAGGATGCAGGCTTCCGGCAACGGCCACCCGGTTGCGCCGCGTGGCGCCGAGGGCCATCAGCACGGCTTCCGCGACGGCGCTCGCCCCGTCGTACAGGCTGGCGTTCGACACGTCCATGCCCATCAGTTCCGTGATGAGCGTCTGGTACTCGAACATGGCCTGAAGCGTGCCCTGGCTGGCTTCGGGCTGATAGGGGGTGTAGGCGGTATAAAACTCGCTGCGGCCGGCCACCGCGTCGACCACGGCAGGAATGAAGTGGTCGTAGCTGCCGCCACCCAAGAAGCTCGCACACTGCCCCGCCGGCCGGTTCCGCGCGGCCAGCGCGGTCACGTGCCGAGTCAGTTCCAACTCGCCCATCGCAGGCGGAAGGTCGAGCGGCCGATGCAGCTTCAACGCCTCGGGGATCGAGGCGAACAGCTCGTCGATCGAACCGGCGCCGATCGCGTCGAGCATCGCCTGTTGGTCGGAAATGGTGTTCGGTAGGTACGGCATGGGAGTCTCAGATCGGTTGGCGGCGCTATTGGTCTTCGCGGATTTGGGCCTCGTAGGCCTCGCGGTCCATGAGCTTCTCCAATGCCCCGGCATCGGTCAATTTGATCTTCACGAACCAGCCGTCGCCGAACGGATCGTTGGACACCGTTTCCAGGTGTCCGGCAATCGCATGGTTCACCTCGACCACCTCGCCGTCGACGGGGCTGTTCAGATCGCTCACCGACTTGACCGATTCGACTTCGCCGAACGGCTGCCCGGCTTCGACGGCCGTGCCCTCCGCCGGGAGGTCGATATTCACCAGGTCGGTCAGCAGTTCCACGGCGAACGCGGTTATGCCCACCGTGGCCAGTTTTCCATCGGGCGTGTCTTCAATGCGGGCCCATTCGTGGGTTTCAGCATACAGCAAGTCGTCGGGGTTCACTTTCAGGCTCCTTGGTTATTGCGGCGATAGAAGGGTAACGGGACCAGCCTGGCAGGCTCGATCCGCCCGCGCACGTCGACCGAAACCACCGTACCCGCCTCAGCGTACTCCCGCCGAAGATAGGCCATGGCGATCGGCTTATTCAAAGTGGGTGAGAACGTACCGCTGGTCACCTCGCCGATCTGGTCGGTACCGGCCAGGATGGGCGCTCCCTGGCGGGCCACCCGGCGGCCGGCCATCTCCAACCCGACGCGCGCCTGGTGCGGCGGTCGTTCCTGGATGGCTCGCAGTGCGTCGCGTCCGGGAAAATCGTAGCCGGTCAGGTGGCAAGCGAAGCCCAGCCCGGCCTGGAACGGTTCGACGTGCTCGCCCAGTTCATGACCGTACAGCGGCATGCCGGCTTCGAGCCGGAGCGTATCGCGAGCCCCAAGGCCCGTAGGCACCATGCCTCGCGGCCGGCCCAACTCGACCAGCACTTCCCAAACATCGGCGGCGATAGTGGCGCCAACGCTCAGCTCGAATCCGTCCTCACCCGTGTAGCCCGTGCGCGAAATGATACCGCCCTGCCGCTGGGCCGCCGGGTGAAGGATCGCCACTTGGGCGCCGCGGTAATAGCGCATCCAGGGCAATTCCACGTCGACCAGTGGCTGCAACAATTCGAGCGCGCGCGGACCCTGGATGGCAAACATGGCCCAAAGTCGCGTGACATCGGTAAAGATCACCTCCTGGCCCGGCCGCTCCGCGCGCTCCGGGGGCAGACGCGACTGAACCCAATCGACAACCTTCCGGCGGTTCGACGCGTTGACCACCACCACGTAAAAGGGCTGGCCGTTCGCGTTGCGGTAGTAGCCGACCAACACGTCGTCCATGATGCCGCCTTGCTCGTTGGTGACCAGCGAGTAGCGGATTTGGCCCTCGCGCATGTCGCTCACCCGGCGGGTCAGCAGTTCTGCCAGGAAGACGGCCGCGCCCGGCCCCTCGAAACGCAACCGGCCCATGTGCGAGATGTCGGCGATACCCCCCGCGTTGCGGGTTTTGACGTGTTCGTCGATGATCGATGTATATTGAACCGGCATCGACCATCCGGCGAAATCGACCATGCGACCACCGCGCGCAACATGCCACTCGTAGAGAGGCGTGCGAAAGAGCGATTCCTGCTGTTGGTCCATGTCGGGCTCCAAAGTATTAGCAAACCTGCCATTGTATCCGCGCGCCGCAGTGCAACCAGGGCCCCCGCGCCGCGTGCGGCGGGTCGAGACTTGTAGCGGCGCGGCGCAAGCCGCCGGGTCGCGCTTCCCGCGCTTCCGGCGCTTCCGGCGCTTCCCGCGCTTCCCGCGCTTCCCGCGCTTCCCGCGCTTCCCGCGCTTCCGGCGTGCCGGAATACCCGGAAGAAGAACAGACAAGCGGTTGCGGAAACACTGATAAACACGAATCCCCAATAATCGATCAAGAAAGCATGACCATTAGCGCCGATTAGCGACGATTCGTGTTCCCTTGCTGCGTCCCAACCGTCCCCTTCGCATTGGCACGACCGCTTGTAGGCGAAAATCGTTCGTGGTAGACTTTCTGCGTGTGGGCCTACTCGCTTGGGTTGGAAACGGCGCTTTCGCGACGGGCGCAGCCCGCCCGGCGGGCTGCGCACCGGCGGGTCCGCCGGGGAGCGCACCCACGTAGCACGAGGGACTTCTGGCATGAAGATTTATAGCATCGCCGCCTATCAAGTGGATCTGCCGCTGCGCGAGGGCAGCTACCATTGGTCGGGCGGCAAGTCAGTCGCCGTATTTGACAGCACTATCGTACGCGTTGCCACCGACGACGGCCTGGTGGGCTACGGCGAAGTGTGCCCGCTCGGCCCCTTCTATTTGCCCGCCTATGCCGCCGGCGTGCGAACCGGACTGGCCGAATTGGCGCCGCACCTGATCGGGATGGACCCGATACAACTCGGGCAACTGAACGCGCGCATGGACGCCGCACTGAAAGGCCATCCCTACGTGAAATCGGCGGTCGACATGGCCTGTTGGGATATTCTGGGCAAGGCCGCCGGATTGCCCGTCTGCCACCTGCTCGGCGGCCGGTACGGCGACGACTTCATTCTCTATCGCGCCATCTCCCAGCAGTCGCCGGAAGCCATGGCAGAGAACGTCGCCGGATACCGGGCTGAAGGCTATCGCCGCTTCCAACTGAAAGTGGGCGGCGACCCCGATACCGACATCCGCCGCATCCGTGCCGTTGCCGAACGGCTGGAGCCGGGCGACCGACTCATCGCCGACGCCAACACCGGCTGGCTGAAGCACGAGGCCATGCGGGTGGTTCGGGCGGTGCGCGACGTCGACGTTTACATCGAACAACCCTGCCTGAGTTATGAAGAATGTCTGTCGGTGCGCCGTCACACGGAACATCCGTTCGTGCTCGACGAGTCCATCGACGGAATGGACGTGCTGCTCCGTGCCCATGGCGACCTTGCCATGGACGCGATCAACATCAAGATCAGCAAGTTCGGCGGCCTCACCCGCGCGCGGCAGGCCCGCGAT
>SKZG01000233.1 GCA_007127495.1 Planctomycetales bacterium | reverse complement strand
TCCCCGGCGCCTTGCAGAAGCTTCACGTTTCAGAACTCGATTTCAAGCCGCTGGCCCGCACCGGAAGCGAAACGGGAAGTGTCCGGTTCACCGAACTGGTGACCATGGGCATGTTCGGCCGGCCTAGCGGCCTGAACCCGAACCCGCGGCGAACACCGACCGGCAACAGCTACGTGTTGGCCGCGCGCGTACGCGGCGAGCTGGAGCCGACCGGGCCGACGGACCCCGCCAACCCGCATTCGGAGCCCTCGGCCGATGGGACCGATGCTGCGGAATCCGACGGGCAGGAGGCGGCCGAATTGGAGCCGGAAGCCGCCCGCAACCGTACCATCGACACCGTGGTGGTGGCCGACCTCGACATGCTCACGCCGCAGTTCTTCCAGATTCGGGAAGAAGGGCAACGGCCGGAACTCGGCTTCTATTTCGATTTCGACAACGTGACCTTCGTGCTGAACATCCTCGACGCTTTGGCGGGCGATGATCGGTTTATTGACATTCGCTCGCGCCGCCCGAAGTATCGGACGTTGCACCGCATCGAGGAGCGAACGGAAACCGCACGCGAGGAAACTGCCAGGGCTCGAGAAAGACTTCGCGATGAGTTTGAGCAAACCCGCCTGGAGGAGCAGGAGCGACTCGATCGGGAAATCGAACGGCTTCGCGAGCGGATGCAGAAGGAGAAGCTCGGGCCGGCCGAGATTGCCACCCGATTGCAGACCGTGTTGACCGACCGCCAACGGCGGCTCGACATCCGGCTGGAACAATTGCAGCAGACGATGGACCGCGAGGTGAACGAGATTGAGACGAACCTGGCTTTGGAGGTGCGGCGCGTGCAGGACACGTACAAGTTCTGGGCCGTGGCCCTGCCGCCCATTCCACCCCTGCTGCTGGCCGTGATTGTCTTCTTCACCCGCAGGATGAAGGAGCGCGAGGGCGTTGCGAAGACCCGCCTTCGCTAACCAAGCGGCGGGACAACCCACGTCGCCCGGATCCACCTGATGATTCGTTCCGATGCCCGTCGTGCGAGCCGTGCAGACGGCAACGGGGCGCGGAACGGCATTACGCATTTTTAACGGAAACCCAACCATGAATGAAAACGCCAAAACCCTTACGTTTGTTGTTGTCGCCGCTCTGGTTGTGCTCGTTGCGGTGGGGCTCCGTCCCCGCCCGCCTCAAGCCGGCGAGGAGGCCGACCTGCGCGGCCAGTTGCTGTTCGCTGACTTTGAACCCCTGGAAGCCACCAGCCTGGAAATTGTCGACTTCGACGAAGAACGGGCTGCGTTGCGCCCCTTCAAAGTCGCGCAAACGCCCGGCAAGGACGGCGTCCGGCGATGGTCCATTCCCTCGCACGACAACTACCCGGCCGACGCACAAAATCAACTTGCCGAGGCTGCCACGAGCATGATGGGCCTGACCATCCTCGACCGCGTGGCCCACACCCCCGGCGAACACGCCACCTACGGAGTGCTCGAACCCGATATGCAGCGACTGCGGGTCGGGGCCACGGGCGTGGGAACCAAGGTGGTGCTGCGAAACGAGGAAGGCAAGGAACTGGTCTCGGTCATCATTGGGAAGGAAGTTCCGGACGGGCAGGGTCTTCGCTATGTGCGACGCATTGGCGAAGACGCCGTCTATATCGTCGAGGTGAAAACAGATCGACTGTCCACCCGCTTCCAAGACTGGATCGAAAAAGACTTGCTCCAGCTCGATCCCTGGGACATCCGCGAGGTGCGCGTCCTCGACTATTCGTACGATGAGCTTTCCGGGCAACCCAACATCCGGGGGCAGTTCGCGCTTCGGTACAACGACACGGGCGACCCGCGTTGGGAATTGATCGAGGACCGCGTCATGGGCGAAAACAACTGGGTGGACCGCGAACTGGACGACGACGAGGAACTCGATGCCACCAAGCTGGACGCGATGCGCAACGCCTTCGACGACCTGCAGATTGTCGACGTAGCCAGAAAGCCCGAAGGACTTAGCGCCGACTTGCGCGATACGGGCACGTTCCGCACCAACCAGGAGGCCGTCCTGTCGCTGGCCAACCGCGGCTTCCACCTCGTGCCCATCGGGGGGCAGCACTACGAACTGTTGTCCAGCGACGGCGAAATCCGCATTGTCATGAAGGACGGCGTCGCTTACACGCTGCGGTTCGGCAACGTGGCGGCCGGTACCGGGGGCGGGCGCGTGATCGGCGAGGAGGCACTCGAGGATCCCGACGCCGACCTGAATCGTTTCCTCTTCGTCATGGCCGAGTTCAGCCCCGAAGCGATTGAAAAGCCCGAACTCCAACCCCTTCCCGGCAATGAACCAGCCCCGGAAACCAGCTCCGACGAGCCGACACCGTCAGACGAAAGCGAGAACAACCAGGAACCGGCCGACGCCGAGGAACCAGGCGAAGACGAGAAACCGGCCGACGACGAGGAGCCAGCCGACGACGTGGAGCCAGCCGACGACGTGGAGCCAGCCGACGACGTGGAGCCGGCCGACGACCTTCCGGCAGACACGAACGATGCCGACGATGCCGATGCTGCCCACGGCGCCGACGATGCCGACGCTGAGCAAGACCTTCAGGCCGAGCGCGAGCGCATCGAACGGGAGAATCGGCGTAAGCAGGACGACTACGAACGAAAGCTCGAAGAAGGCAAGGAACGGGTCCAGGAACTCAATGAGCGGTTTGCTAACTGGTATTATGTCATCTCCGACGAGGTCTATCGGAAAATCCATCTAGGTCGAGACAGCATTGTTCGGCCGAAGGAAGCCGACAGCGAGGACGACCACAGCCACGACCACCCCCACGGCGATTGGGACATGGGCGATTTGGAATCGTTCCAGGGCCTGAAAGAGGCCGGGCCCGACGGCGGACCCTAGCCCGGATTATGGGGCTTTCGGTTCCGGCCCGTGAGCGGTGATGCACCGGCTAACCCACTCCGGCCGAGTGGTAGTCGGTGTTGGCCAGGTAGTCCTGCACGTTGTCGGCATCTTCCCATACTTGGCGCATGAATTGGTCCTTGATGAACTGCCGGACCACGCTCTTCTGGTCGCGGTTCAGCGCGCCGGGGCCGGTGATGGACGAGACGATTTGGTCGTCGCCCTTGTCGAGCTTCGTGAGGGCCCAGCGCGGGGCAAGCTGGTAAACCGCCAGACCGTGCAGGCGCAGGCCCTCGTCGGTCATGTCGATTTTCAGCTCGACGAGTTTGAAGTTCCCCTGGGCGGGCAACTGTTCATGGTTGCGCGTGGCGCTGATCATGCCAAACCCGCTCTTGAGCATCCAGCCGTGGCCGTCGTTCTTCCAGGCGGCCACCAACTTGGCCTTGTCGCAAATCAGATAGCGGTTCTGCCGGTCAAGGCGTTCCGGGGCCTCGAAGGCAGGCAGCTTCGTCTGACTGGGAGTCTCGACGTGCTGGTCGCCTGGGTCGTCGAGAACCGCCTCGAGGTCGGGTGGCGCCTTCGGCTGGGGAATGGTCACCATCGTGCCGCACTTGGGGCACTTGCGAGACCGGCCGGCCAACGCCTCTTTGGCGTTGAGGGTGCTCTTGCATCCGGGACACGTTACACGGATCATTTCGGAGCCTCATGCGTGCTGAAAAGACTTGTGGCTCAGGCTACTCAAACCGTATTGTAACACGGGATGTGCGGCATGGGCAGGCCCAGGGGACGCCTCGTCACGAAAATCCGGCGGTGCCCCGCTACCCCCTGCGGTGCCGGCCTGTCTTCTCGATGCGGCGTTTTCGGGCAGGCTGACCTACCCTTCCGTATGCAGTAGGCGCCGTTCCTGCTTGCCACGGCCCCCGGCCTGTTGGGAGCCAAAGGGCAGGGTACCGTCATTCACTGCCCGCCCGAACGATTCAGGTGGCCGGCGCTGCTCTGGAAATAGCGGCGGCGGCGCTCCTGGACGGTCGCGGGAAGCTCCTTCTGTTGTTGCTGCAAGTCAGCCAGGTTGGCCAGGCACAACCGGCATCCGATTTCCTCCAGGTGGAAGGCGATGTATTCCACCCAATCGTCCGGAAGCGCGTCGAGCAGGTAGCTGCCCAACTGCTCGCGGGTGGGACAGCTTAGCCGGTGCCGGCGCCAGATGCCGCCGATGGAGTGGGTGCCCGAATCGTGGCGCGACGCCACGGCAGCCAGACGGCGGGCAAGGAGGGCATCGGCTCGCAGGGCCTGCTCCACCCGCGACATCTCCTCCGACGGCAATGCCTCGTCGAGGTATGCCTCAAGGTCGGAATCGTTGAAAGGCTGCGACATGGGCCAGCTTACGGATAGAGTTCGGGGAAGACGTCTTCGGGAAGTCGCTGCT
>SKZG01000040.1 GCA_007127495.1 Planctomycetales bacterium | reverse complement strand
TTCCCTTTCTATGCGCGCGCGCCTCGACGGGCCGCGCCAGTCCTGTGCCGGACGCACTCCGGCAATTAGCGATGAACTTACTGTGAAGACGATGAATACAACAACAGTAAGGATATCCGTTGTTTTCGTCGGTCGCAAGCCCTGGACTCTTGGAAAAGGTCTTCACTACATCGCCACTGAATTAGAGGGGCAATTCGAGGTTCGCTTCGTCGGCGGCTTCGCGCAGCTTGCTGAGTGCGCGGGTTTCGATTTGCCGGATCCGCTCCTTGGTCACGCCCAATTCCGCGCCCACTTCCTTGAGCGTCAGCGGTTCCTGGCCGCGGCGTAGTCCGTACCGGCGCATGATGATGTCCTGCTCCCTTTTATCGAGGCGGCCGAGGATTCGTTGCACCTCGGCCTCTCGGAGCATTTGGGCCGTTTCCATTTTGATGTGATTGCCCCGTTCGTCCTCGGTCGTGGCGAACATTTCGCTCGTGCTCGTGCGGAACCGGTCGCGTTGCTTGTGCTCATCGGGAATGGTGCGAGCGAAGTTCTTCATGATCGCCCAGGTGGCGTACGTGCTGAACTTATTGCCCCGGGCGTAGTCGAATTTCTCCGCCGCCCGCATCAGCGACATGTTGCCGTCACTGACCAGCTCGAAGAAGCTTTCAGCCTGACCGACGTGCCGTTTCGCAATCGAGACGACCAGCCGCAAGTTGGCGCGAATGATTTGGTTCTTGGTCGCAACGATCTCGTCGCACAGCTTCTCGATCTGCTCCATCAACCGGCTCTTCGGGCGGGCCGGGTCGAGCTTGTCGCGCAGGCGCATGGCACGATGCTTCAGGTAGTTCATCTTCCGGAACAGATGCGACTCCTGCTCGCGCGTCAGAAGCGGCACCTCGTACAGGCTTGCCAAGTACGGCGGCAGCCCGCTGGGAAGCCGCGGCTTTCTCGCCTTCTGGCTGCTTTCCGGCATGGGCCCGAGCACCTTTCGCTCGCGCGACGGCGAGCGGCGAATTTTGGCAAACTCCTCGTTGGGAATGAAACTCAACTGGAAGTCCAGGATCTTCCGGGCGCGCATTTCGCCGATGATACGGTAGATGCTCGTCTTGGTGCGGCAGTAGCGCTTGGCCAGCGCGTCGACCGACTCGCCGCGCTGGTGCTCCTGATAGATCTTCCGCTTCGTCTCGGCCCGCAGGGGGCCGCGCGCGTCGGGGTAGATCGCAATCTGTGGGTTCTCCTTGTCGAACTGCTTCAAGGTGTAGCGGATGGTTTCCGTGCTCCGGTTGGTCTTGCGGGCGAGGCGTTTGGTCACCTCGGCGGGGCATCCGCCCTTCTCGGCAAGGCGGCGGGCGCGCGCGATAATCCACTGCCGCTCCTCGTCGGAAAGCTGGCTGAACCGGGCGCCGCGCTGCACACGTTCTTCATTGCCGGAAACGAACCGATCGACGGAGCTTTGGAGGAACCCCACTCGCTTGCGCCCGTCCATGACGAATCGCCGGCTGACAAGCCCCTGTCGCCGCCACCGGGAAACCGTCTTGGTCGATACGTTGAACTCCTTGGCCAACTCATCGACGGTGAGGACGGGTTCGCCTGCGGTGCTCGCTGGCAGGTTGGCGGAGTCGGACACATCTTCGACAAACAGTCGCAGGTCGTGCTCGGCCTCCTCGCCCGAGAGCTTCAGGTCGGGGTAGGCGTCGGGGCGGTATTTGGTGACGCGGAAGCAGAGGTACTGGTAGGTGTAGGTTCGCTTGGGCGAGAGTTCCGCGATCAGCCTTTCGGCCTGGTCCACCTGTTCGAGCTTGCGTTCGCGGGGCGCGAAGCGAACCTGCTGATCTCGCAACTGCCGGATTGCTGGATTAACGTAGTCAGTATGCATGGGAATCCGCTCCTTTCAGCGAGCCGGCCAACCGAAGTGAATTGGTCGCTACTCGCCTTTGAACCTGTGGACGCTCCTGGTGTTTACGCACCTCGGTGTAAGCCATCTTGGGAGCCACCGACGGTTTGTCGCGGCTCTTAAAGTTGAGTATACCCAAAGCGGCCCAATTTTGTCAACTCCAGTTGTTAAAAAAAACCGTACCGACCAATTTTCGCCAAGTCCCGATCCCAAACACGCCTCCCGGGTTTTCAGGGGGGTTGTCGGACCGACTCAAAACTTGTACGCAACTGCCACCTGATTGGGTCGCCCGGCATTTCCACAAAAAAACGCCAAACGTACCAGTCTGTCGGGTGGAAAGGTGACACTTTGTCGCTGACAAACCACACGTAACCCAATAAAGACACAGCATTTACTTTTTAGACGCGCTTTCTTGGTAAAAGTTAGACGTGCTTTCTTGGTAAAAGTTACAATCCAGGCCGCCACGCAGGGGCAACGGCCGGGAGGCCGAATCCCGCTTCCTATGCGAGTCCCGTTCGCTACGGGCAGGAAGTGTCCGCATTTGTCGGAGTCTGGTCAATTCCCAGCCCGCCTGCATCCGATGTATACCCCGTGAACGCTGTCTACCCCGTGAACGCTTCGGTGCGCGGCGGGGGGCTGAACTGCCTGCCGTCGAACTCTCGTCTGCGAGCAGTGCAAGTGCCATGCCAAACCGGCACCCCGGCCGACCGCCTGTTGCCGGGTGACCATCGTGACGGCATTATCGGCGTTCGGCCCGCGTGGGCACCCTCGGGCGAGGCGACCGGCCCGCGAACTTTTTGAGGAAAGGTCTTATGAAAAACGCCAATCGCCTGTTTTTGTCGGCGTTCGCGCTCTATGCCTCCATCGCCTCCGCGGAAGGGCCGTTCCATTTCTCCAACGGCCGCCGGCCCGGCGACGTCGACCACGTGGTGGCGGAATTGAAAGTTGGCGGCGATATTCTGGAGATGCGCGGGGGGAAGGTCAACAGGGTCAACATGGGGGGCACTGCCGAGTTGGCATACGCCGAGAAGACCCTGGAAGTGGGCGAGAAGCCCGGTGCGCCGTCCCGCACCATCCGCAACTATGAACGGGTGGAAGCGAGCATCCGGGTGGGCGACGACGGATTGAAGCCCACCCTTCGGCCCGAGGTGTCGGTTGTGGCAGCGACCGTCGACGGCCGGGGGTCGATTTTGTTTTCGCCGCAGGGCCGCCTGTCGCGCGATGAATTGGAATTGATCGACATTCTTGGCAACAGCCTGCTGATCGACCGTTTGCTTCCTGGCGCCCCGCTGAAGGTTGGGCAAACATGGGAGCCCTCGGCGGCGCTCCTTGCGCAGTTGTTCGGCGTCGACGCGATTAGTCAAAGCGACGTTCAGTGCCAGTTGGTGGAAGTCACTGATGCGGTGGCGCGGTTTCAAATGACCGGCAGCCTTTCCGCCACCATCCACGGGATTGCAACCCGCCTTCAACTGAAGTGCAAGTACCGCTATGATCGCCAGAGGCGTCGCATCGACTGGTTTGCCCTGTCGATGAAGGAGGTTCGGTCGGTAGCCCCGGTGGCCGAGGGTTTCGACGTGGTGGCCCAGGTTCGGGTCCGGATTGTCCCCAACGCCGATTACGAAGGGTTCGACCAGGAGTTCCTCGACGGTTTATCGTTTGAGCCGCGGGATGAGCTGGAGATGCTCAGATACAAGTCGCGGAGTGCCGACTGGCGCCTCACGCACAGCCGCAAATGGTTTGTGATCCGCGACGATCCGGACCTGGTCATGCTCCGTTTCGTCAAAGAAGGCGAGTTGCTTGCCCAGTGCAGCATATCGCCGTTGCCGCAAGTTCCGGTCGAAAAACTGCGCCCGCTCGAGCATTTCCGTGAAGACGTCCGGCGCGCGCTCGGTGCCCGGTTCGAGCGGTTTGTGTCGGTGGGCCAATGGGCCAGCGAGGCCGGTTATCGTGTGTACCGGGTGATTGTTTCGGGTACGGCGGAGGCTGAATTGAAACAAGCCACCGCCAAGGTGCCCATCGAGTGGCGGTATTACCTCATTGCCGACGAACACGGGCGGCGCGTGGCCTTGGCGTTAACCGTCGAGGCCGCGCTGGCGGAACGCCTTGGCGACGCTGACCGCGAGCTGGTCGACTCGCTTCGCTTTGCCGAGCCTACCCCTGCCGCGAAGTGATTGCGTTCGCCAATGAGCGCGGGCTTCCTGTGAAGGCCGACGAGGGCGCCACCTACTACATCGGCGGCAAGAACCGCACGGCGGTCATCCAGACCGACACCGATTTCGGAACGGCCGCCTTCCTCATCGACGATACCGCCGTCCAGAACCGCAGGGCGCATGTCTTCCTGGTAAGCTCCCGCCTGGAACCGTTCCCATTCGAGGGAGTCGCGTCCCTGAAGAGGAATCAGGAGAAGATCGACGACGGC
>SKZG01000479.1 GCA_007127495.1 Planctomycetales bacterium | reverse complement strand
TGGCAACCCCGTACCTCGTTTCTTCAGCCGCCTTAGGCCGCGACGGAGGCGCCCCGCCCAGCGAAACGGTTCGCGTGGGGGTGATCGGCTGCGGCGGCCGCGCGCGGTTTATTCGCGAAGGCGCTGACGTGAAGGGCTTTCAGGTGGTCGCCGCCTGTGACATCCAGCGCGAGCGCGCCGTGGCGTTCGCCCGCGATATGGCCGGCGGGGCCAAGTGGGGCGTGTACGACGACCTCCGCCCCATGATCGAAAACGAAAAGCTCGACGCGGTCATGACCATGACCACCACCCACGCCCGAACCCGAGTTACCCTCCTGGCCATGCAAATGGGCATGGACGTGTACATCGAGAAGCCCATGTGCCTGACCATCGCCGAGGGACGGGTGCTGGTTGACGCGGCCCGGAAGCACGGCCGCGTAACCCAGGTCGGCTCGCAACAGCGGTCCATGCCCATCAACAACTGGGCCTCCGACCTGGTCAAGAACGGCGCGCTGGGAAGAATCCAGGTGGTCGAGGCGCCGAACTTCGTCGGGCCGTTCCGTTGGACCAAGACTTCCTCGGCCGACGTCACCGAACCGGTCGAACCGTGGTGGGACAAGTGGACCGACCAGGCCGAGCTGCGCCCCTACGACACGGCCTTGCACCGCGGCTGGGCCCGCTGGTGGGATTACGACGGCGGCGGACTGGTGTTCGGCGTGACCGGCTGGGGCACCCACTCGTACGACCAGATCAACCGCGCGCTGGGAACCGACGACACCGGCCCGGTCGAGGTGCTGCTCGAAGAGCCCGTGGCCGACCGCGACACCGGCCGCTTCGAACCGCGCGAAACGGTCGGCGGCGTCGTCGTTGGCGAAACGGGCGATGAAGACACGGGCACCGGCTACCATGGCATGGTGGCCGGACGTAAGCTCATTGGCCCGCGGGCGAAAATCCGCATGAAATTCGCATCCGGCACCGAGTTGAGGCTGCACCTGGACGGCGATCGCGGCCCCGGCCTGGGCGCCATCTTCACCGGTGAGAATGGCAAGATCGAGATCAACCGGAACAGGATCGCGAGCAATCCGCGCGAGTTGGTTCGCGCCGACGACAACCCCGGCCCGAACCGCCGGCCCGAATCGGCCTATCACCTCGAAGATTGGATCGAGTGCATCAAGACGCGCGAGCGCTGCACCGCCGACGTGGAGATTGGGCAGCGGGGCACCACGCTCTGTTACCTGGTGAACATCGCCCGCGACGTCGGCCGCGTGGGCGAGCCGCTGCGCTGGGACCCGGCCGCCGAGCGGTTCACCAACTGCGATGAAGGCAACAACATGCTGGGCCGCCCGCAGCGCGAAGGCTGGGAACTGCCCGTTGTATAGTGGCCGATCATGCGCCCCACCGGCACAGTCCGGTGGGCGACATCCCCGAAAGGATCCATCATGAAACGATTTGCATTCTTCGGCCCGGTGTTTTTCCTTGGGCTGGCGGTCACACTCGCGCCCCTGGCAACCGTGAACGCGGCAGAGGTCGAGGAGGGGTTCGTGTCGATGTTCAACGGCGAGGACCTCACCGGCTGGGAGGGATTGCCTGGCTGGTGGAAGGTGCGCGACGGGGCGATCGTCGCCGAGAGCACGCCCGAGAAGCCGAGCCCGACCCACTACCTGTACTGGAAGGGTGGTAAGCCGGCCGATTTCGATCTGCGCGTCCGCTACCGTGTTTCCGGCAAGGGGGGCAATTCCGGCATCCACTTCCGCAGCGAACCCCGCCCCAATTTCGACATCTGGGGCTACCAAGCCGACTTCGACACCAACCACCGGTACACCGGCTACCTGTACCAGCACGGCCGGGGGCTGGTGGCCGGCCGCGGTCAGGAGGTGGTCATCAACGCGCAGGGAGAGAAGACCGTCACCACGTTTGCCGACTCCAAGAAGCTGCTCGAGGCGGTCCGCGACGACGATTGGAACGAGTACCGCATCCTGGCCCGGGGCCGGCGCATCGTGCTGTGGATCAACGGCGTGCGGATGTGCGAGGTGGAAGATCACGAGCCGAAGTACGCGCTGCCGGAGGGCATCGTCGCGCTGCAAATGCACGCCGGCCCGCCCATGAAGATCGCATTCAAGGACCTGCGGATCCGGCACATCCAAAACGAGCAGGAATGACCCCGGCAACGCTCGGCTTGGGGTCGTAGCGGCGCCCTGGCCCCGATTCTTCGCCGTTACGGAGCCTCCGCCGGTCCCGGCTGGCGGGAGCTGCACAGGTAATGCATCATCCCATCGACGATCGCGCGCTGCTCGGCCGGATCGGCAACGTGGGGTTCGAACCCTGCACGCAGCTTGACGCCTTCGATGGCCGCGAGCATCAGATCGACGGAATGGCGCGCGTCGCTCCCATTCGACCCGCTCTCGGCGTGCACGGCCGAAACCAGGCCGACAAGCATCTCGCGCACGGCGTTGTAGAACTGCGCCCAGCTTTGGCGCACAGGCTCGTCGTGCAATGCCATGGCAAACAGGTCGCTGGTGAACACCCGATTGCGCTCGTCGGCCACGCAAATGCGGATCGACAGTTCCAGGGCGCGGCGCAACCGGTCGCGTGGATGGGCAAGCCGAGCGGTCTCGGCGTGTAGCCGCCGCAGGTGGGTCTGATAATAATGCGTGCAGGCGGCCAGGATGATTTCGTGCTTCGAACGGTAATGCGAATAGAAACTGCCCTTCGTAACGCCCACCCGCGCGGCGATCTGCTCGACGGTGACGTCGTCGATGCCGCGCTCGCCGAACAATTCCAGCGCCGCGACGGCGAGCCGCTTCGGCATCTTCGGGGCAATTCGGGGCACACGCATCTCCTAGCGTCGCGAGCAATGATCCCGTCGGGCGACGGGCGCCAGCAGTTAAACTTCAACGAGATTGTACTCGATGGCACGGTGGCGGTCAACCGTGCAGATCGATGCGCGAGCCAAGCGCGCGAAGCATACCCTTTGGTATGAGTGCGGAGGATTCCCTTCGACAGCCACAAGAGGCACTTTTCGAGCCGGTGGCGCCCCACCTTCGACCAAAAGCCCCTTGCTCTTACCATGAATCTCGATCACAATGGGCATGCGGTGCGCGGCGGCAGGGGCATAATTCCGCCCGCGACGCCGTTGACCCGCTTCGCCGTGGGTGATAGAATCATGACCATACTGTCTGGTATCGATAAACAAGTGCACGCGAGGGACATCTCCATCATGAAAATTGGTTTCCACACCGACGCGTTCAATTCGCACGCGTTCAGTTTCGAGCAGGCCTTGGCGTGGGCCCAGGCCAACAACGTGCATTACATCGAGCCGGGGCTGATCGACGGCGTTTCGTGGATTCACGGGCTGGGCTATTTCCCGCACGTGGCCCTGTACGAAGACCCCGCCCTGCTGCGAAAGAAGATGGAGGGCTACGGCGTGCGGTTCAGCCAGGTCGACGCCGCGTTCCCCTTGAGCGGGAAGGACGGCCCCAGCCGCGGGCTGCCCTACGTGCTCAAGTCGATCCCCTGGGCCGCCCATGCCGGGTGCGACCACGTGGCCACCACCGACGGCCTGCACGCCCCCGAGGGCCTGTCCGACGCGCAGGCCATGGACCTGATGAAACGTAGTTACGAGCAGATCATCGACGTGGCCGAGGCCTACGACGTGACCGTCACCATCGAAGTACACGGCTACTTCACCACGAATCCCGACATGGTCGAGCAGATGCTCGCCTTCGTCGATTCGCCGAAGTTGCGCATGAACCTCGACACGGGCAACACGTTCATCGCCGGGCAGGACCCCGTGGCCTTCTGCCAACGATTCCTCGACAAGGTGAGCCACGTGCACATCAAGGATGTCAGCGCGTCGCTGGCCGAGGCGCTGCGAGGGAAGGACACGGGCATTGCCATCAGCCAATGCGCCATCGGCGACGGCGTGAATGCCGACAACATCCGCCGTTGCCTGGAGTTGCTTCGCGACCGCGGGTACAATGGCGTTTTGAGCATGGAGTGCGAAGGGCAAGGCGGGCCGCTAATTGAACGCTCGCTGGCCTGGCTGCGGGCGACGCTGGCGGAGTTGGAAATTGCGGAGGAATGAGTGGACTGGAGGCCACCGGCCGTCCAGCGGGCAGGCTCACCCACTCGCAGGCGGACCCAAGTACCGACGGTTTAGGTAACGCTGAAAGGACGTAAACGGGGTGTTTATGAGTACCTCGGAAATATTGGCGGAAATTCCGAAGCTTTCGCGAGAGGACCGGCGACGGCTTCTGGAGCGAATCCTCGAGTTGGAGGATGAGGCGGCATCGGTCGAAGCGTTGCGCCGGACGGCCG
>SKZG01000427.1 GCA_007127495.1 Planctomycetales bacterium | reverse complement strand
GCATCGCGTGCTGCAAGGGGAGCCCCTTGAACGACCACTCCGGCGAGATCAGCACCAAGCCCTTGACAAAGCGGCCAAGCTGCAAGGCCCCGTAGTCGGCGATGCTCCAATCACGGGCGGCGTACAAGAAGGCAATCGAAGCCCCCATCTCGGCCCCGACAATGCACAGCTTGTTCACGTTCAACTCGCCCTCATTGTTCCGTTCCCACAGGAAGCGGTTCACCGCTTCCATGTCGTCGACCACCATGCGTTGGAAATCGATGGGCCGGAGCCGGTCGGCATCGATGCGTTGCGGCGCCCCGGCAACCGAGGTGCTGCGCCCGTGCCCGCGAAGGTCGGGCACGACCACGGCGTGCCCTTCGCGCTGCAGCGCCAGGGCCAGTTCCACGTAGTCGCGCTGGCTGCCCTTGAACTGATGCAGCAGCACGACCGGAACGACGTCTTTGTCGCCTCGAATCGGAGGGAAGTAGGTCACCGCCAACTCCACCCGATCCTGCGGCGTCGTCAAGGTGTGCTCTTGCGGGGGTGGGATTTCCTCGGCGTCTTCGCCACCTTCCTGGCCAAGGGCTTCGATGGAAAAAATACTCAGCGCCGCGAGAACCACGGCGGCCAGCGCCACCGGTGGCCACCACCGGGGCGAACGGTTCAGAAAAGCGAATCTTCCGTGTCTAGGTGCAAGCCACTCTAATGGAGTAGGCACACGCCGTGTGCCCTCCTTGAAACAAAGGCCGTCTGCGCCTGGAAACGGAAGGGCCCAAAAAGCTCGTTTTGCCTTGCGTGCGAAAGTCCTGGTCGTCATGCCTAGTAGCCTCCGAAAAAAGGGACGCGGGCGTCGCCATGTTCTGGCTCTTCCGTTTCGATGCAGCGAAAAACGATGTGCCGCAAAAACCGGGCAGTGCCCGCAAACGGTTGCACCGCCTCGAAACGGCCCGCTACTGCCATACTAACTGCGCCCCGGCCGGCCGTCAAGTTTCCGCGGTGGTCGGGCCTCGGGTTGCTATTTCATGGCTGCGGCGTCGAGGGCGAAATAGGCAGTGGGATCGTGGCGATAGAAATACCGCCCGACATGGTCCGACACGACACGAATGAATTGGCGACGGAACTGTGACTCCTGGCGGTCGCTGGTTTCAATCCCCCCATTGGGCGGCCAAGTGATTTGCGGCAGTTCCCGGTCGAACACCACGCGTCCCCCTTCGTTCATGTCGTGGACCACCAGGCGCGCGTTGGCGGTGCCTTGGTACAGAGTTTGCCCCATATAGAGGTTGAACTCCTGAAGTTCAATGCCCAATACCATATCGGCACCGAAAGCCTCGCCGGCCTCCGTGAAGGAGTAGTCGCCGTCGTAACGCTCGTCAATCCAGGCGGCAACCTTCTGTTGATCGACCATTTCAATCTTCGCCACACGCTCAGCAAGCAGGCGGTTGACTTCGCGTGCCAGCTCGTGCGCGGCGCCGGTCTCGCGAAACGCTACCGTCGCGACCGGCCGGCACACCACGGCAATCTTTTTCGATCGGAACCCCTTGTATTCGGCGTCGATTTCATTCGCGCCCATCAGGTACATGGCAGTGCTCAACGCCGCAGTGCAGCCGGCGGAGCACACCACGAAACCGGCGGTGAAAAGGAACGCAAGCAGCAACGAACGATCCGCGATTCGGCGAGACATGGCACATCCTTATCGGAACGAAGAAGTGAAGAAAAGTCGGTTCACGGGCGGGTACTGTACGGAAAACCGGCGACAACGGCAAGCCCAGCCTTTAGAAATGGGTCCTCATGCAGCGAAAATCAAGCGAGCGAGCCATTGGATCAGGGCCAGCATTCCGAGGGCGCTTATTCCAACGGCGATCCATCCGCCGTGGGGCGGCCGGACCAGCCACCGCCCCACGGCGGCCGAGCCCAACAGCCAAGGCACGGCGAGCATCGCGGCAAGGACCAATACGGCGCCGGCCACGTTCGCGCGCAGCGCCCCAGGCAATCGCCCTTGTGCCGCACACGCCCACGCCGTCGTCATCCCGCAGGACGGACAGGGCCGGTTGAAAAGCACGCGAAAGGTACATGGCCCGAACCCCAGGCGTTCGTGGGTGCCGTAGCCACGATGGTCCGGTTCCACCGACGCGGCAAGGGCCAACCCAACGACCAGAACCGCGGCGGCGCCGGCCAGCAGCCACCGTATGCGCGGCGGGAACACGCCGGTTCTCGCCCCAAAAGGTTTCCAACGAGCGGGTTCAGAATTGCGTGGGAGCATAGCGAGAACCCCGCGACCATGCAAGGGCGATTCATAAGCGTTCTTACGAAAATCTTACGAAATTCTTACGAACACGACTTGGCGGCAAGTTGATCCGCCATGGTCTGGTCGATGCTGATCCGCCGGATGCCTGTCGCGCGGCCGTTGGCCGGATCGATGTCGACGACGGTCCCATGGAGTCGTACGTCGCCCTCGGCAACTTCAAACTGGGCGGGACGAAAGGTTCGGGCAACTTGGAGAACACGATCAATCCGCCGTCCTAGGATGCTTTCATGCGGCCCGGTCATGCCCACGTCGCACTGGAAGGCGGTTCCTCCGGGAAGGATGCACTCGTCGGCCGTGGGAACGTGGGTGTGGGTACCCAACACGGCCGACACCCGGCCGTCAAGGTGGCGGCCCATCAACTGCATGTCGCTGGTGGCCTCGGCGTGGAAATCGACCAGGATAACGCGCACTTCATCGGCAAGCTGCGTCAGCATCCGATCGGCTGCGGCAAAGGGGCAGTCGACCGGCGACATGAACACGCGTCCCAACAGGGTGATCACGGCAACAGGAATCTGGTCGCGGACTTGGAGTACGGTACATCCGTGGCCGGGTGCGGCGGCTGGGTAGTTGGCCGGACGCACGATGCGTCGCTCCGATTGCAGGATGGGGAAGATCTCCCGACGCCGAAAACAATGATCGCCGAGTGTGACGGCATGGACGCCCGCCGCAATCAATTCGTGGTAGATGGCCGGTGTGATGCCGGACCCACCCGCCGCGTTTTCGGCGTTGGCAACCACGAAGTCGAGCCCCTCCTGCGCGCGAAGGCCCCGCAAGGCCTGGGCAATGATCGCCCGCCCCGGCTTGCCCACCACGTCGCCGATTAGAAGGATTTTCATGAATCACCTATCGGGCCATTTCCACATATCGGGTTTCGCGGAGGACGGTCACCTTGATTTCGCCGGGATAGGTTAAGCGTTCTTCATAGGCTCGGACGATGTCGTGGCACACCTTGGCTGCAATCTCATCGGTCGTTTCTTTTGCGTTGACAATAACGCGCATTTCTCGCCCGGCCTGAATGGCAAAGGCTTGCTCCACACCGCGGAAGGAACCGGCGATATTTTCGAGTTCCTCCATGCGTTTGACGTAGCGTTCGAGCGTTTCGCGCCGCGCCCCGGGCCGCGAGGCGCTGCATGCGTCGGCCGCCGCGACCAGCACGGTATATGGATTCTGCACGCGGTGGTCTTCGTGATGGGCCACGGCCGCGTGGATCACTTCCGGCCGTTCACCGTATCGTTTGAGCAGATCGGCCCCGATTTTCGGATGCCCACCCTCGGCTTCATGGTCGGCCGCCTTCCCGATATCGTGCAGCAGCCCGCAGCGCCGGGCCAGGGCGCCGTCAAAGCCCATTTCGTCGGCCAGCATTCCGGCAATAAACGCCACCTCGACGCAGTGGCGAAGCACATTCTGGCTGTAGCTGGTGCGGAAGTGAAGCCGGCCGAGCAAGTTCACCAACCGCTCGTGAAGGCCATGCACTTCAACCTCCCGGCAGGCCTCCTCCCCCACTTTCTGGATATAGCGTTCGAGTTCGCTCTGGGTGCCGGCGACGATTTCTTCAATGCGTGCCGGGTGAATGCGTCCGTCGGCAATCAACTTGTCCAGCGCCATTCGAGCGACCTCGCGCCGCACGGTGTCGAAGGCGCTGACAACGACCACACCCGGCGTATCGTCAATAATCACATCGACACCGGTGGCCTTTTCAAAGGCCCGGATGTTGCGCCCTTCGCGACCGATGATCCGCCCCTTCATCTCATCGTTGGGAATGCCGACCGTGCTGGTGGTGGTTTCGGCGGTGTGGGCGGCCGCGTAGCGCTGGAGCGAGGTCAACAGGATTTCGCGCACCTTCTCCTCACAGGTTTCCGCGATGCGCTTCTCGTACCGCAGGATCACGGAACCGGTTTCTTGTTGGAGCTGCTTGTCCAGTAGGTCGAGCAGACGTTGCACGGCCTCTTCGTGAGTAAGCCCACTCAGTTCGTGCAGCGTCTGGCGCTGAAGATCGATCAATTTCGAAAG
>SKZG01000519.1 GCA_007127495.1 Planctomycetales bacterium | reverse complement strand
CCCGGTCGGTCATCAGCCACACGTAATCGTGGCCGGTGCTGTGCATCGAGTCGCACACGATGGCGCCGTCCTCGACGGTCCAGAAGTTCTTGTCGCGGTCGGCCTTGGCGCGCTTCACATGCCAGCCGGCCAGCGTCTCGCCGTCGAACAGGCGGGTCCAGCCCTCGGCGCCCGTGATGTGAAACGCCTCGCCGACGATGGCAACGCGGGTGTTGCGTTCCGGAGCGGCGGAGTGCGCTACGGCCGGCGCCATACACAGCGCGCCGATGAGGTACGTGGCAAGCTTCGTTGTCGGAGTGTGTTTGATTTGTTGCGCCTCCTCATGGGTGTTAAGTTCCGCACTGGCGAACCCCATGTTTCACGGGGTTTTCTTCTCAGCACGCCCGAGAGGACTCGAACCTCTAACCCTCGGTTCCGAAGACCGATGCTCTATCCAATTGAGCTACGGGCGCAACGGTTATCAATTTACCACTGTTCACTGCAGAATACCAGGGAAGCCCCCCGGAAATGCGTTAACCGTCGTAGGGCCGGCCTGGGCTGGTCCCCTTATCGGCCCGACACGTCGACCGCTCATCTGCGCCGCAGTTGGAAACTGTGCCTTCGCGGCACCATCCGTCCTTCCCCGCTGCACGCAAAGGGAGCTGCATGTTTCGGGTGAAATCAGCTTCTTGCCTGCCACCTGCCACCCAATCATGCCACCCCCAAAGGGGGCGTGTGGGGGCATCGCGGGTCATTACGTGGCATCCCAGTTCAAAAACGGATATACTGAACAATATCGGTTCGGTAGCTCTTCCGTTTTTAGATGCCAGCCATTTTGTGTTTCGGTGACGGCACACGGCGTGTGCCTACGACGCGACCGCAGGCCTGCACCTAAAAATGGAAGAGCCGGTTTGGCTCGACTTGGCAGCCTCTGCTGCCGTTACCCTGCGTTCCTCGATTAAGGGAGACTGTTATCCATGAAACACGCCACGTCGTATTCGGCAAACCGCCGGCGGTTCCTTGTCCACAGTGCTGCCGCCACGGCTTCCTTTGCGACGGGTTTCGCGGCTCCGAGCATATTGCGCGCCGCCGGAGGCTGGGGCGACTTGGTGGGACGCTTCGTGTACGACGGCGATCCGCCGGAACGACGGGTGCTCCCTGTGGACAAAGACGTAGCGCACTGCAGCCAGTACGACATTCGGGACGAGTCGCTGATCGTCGGCGAAGATCGTGGCCTTAAAAACGTCTACGTTTACTGCCGGGACCGGCGGGTCGATATCAGCCCCGAACTCCAACACGCGGTTCGGGAGCAGGTGCTACTCGACAATCGTTACTGCATCTTTGTACCGCACTGTCTCACAGTTTGGCACGACCGGCAGGAATTGTTCATCAGGAACTCGGAGCCGGTCGCCGAAAACGTGGCCTTCTCGCCGCTGGGCGACCGGCCGGCCAACCTCGTCCTGCCGCCACCGCCTGCAGAAGGCGCCACGGCCACTTGGACTTTTGGACGCCCGCAGCGGAATCCATTTCCCGTCGTGTGCAATTACCATCCGTGGGAGATCGCCTATATTCTGCCGCTTGGGCATCCGTATGCCGATATCTCCGACCAGGACGGCACCTTTCGGATCGAGAAACTGCCCGTCGGCCAACGGGAGTTTCAGGTGTGGCAGGAGCGGGCGGGCTACCTTGCCACGCCGCGCTGGCCTCGTGGGCGGTTCGTGGTGGATATCCAGCCAGGGGTCAACAACTTGGGCGTCATTCGGCTCGATCCGAGCCTTTTTGCACAAGGCTGATCGGCCGGGAGAACCAAATCGTGACGCAACGTTGGGCACTACTCGCGACGAGTGCGTTCGTGACGCTGATGGTTTGGCTTGGGGGCTGTGGTCCGGCGGAACCGCCGCAATTTCCGCTGAACACTGAAGGACGCAAGGCCGGAGCGATCGGACCTGCGCAGCGCGAGGCCATCTTGGGGACACTCGGCAGGCTCTATGGCAGCCCCGACGAACCGCGCGTTCCCGAGGGCGTCGACCTCGATCCGGCCCGGCTGCGCGCGGCTGCGGGCCCCGTTCGCCCCGACGGGGATGGCAGGGTGGTTGGGCTGTACCGTCGGCACTGCGCGCAATGCCATGGGATTGGCGGCGATGGGGCAGGGCCCGCGGCACTCCTCTTAAACCCCTACCCTCGCGACTTCCGGCAGGGCATTTTCAAGTACACCCGCACCGCGTCGGGAGCCAAGCCGGTTCGCGACGATCTGGAAGAGATCCTTCGCTTCGGCGTGACGGGCACCGCTATGCCGTCATTTGCCCGGCTTGAGGATCAAGATCGCGCGAATTTGATCGAATACGTGAAGTACCTAAGTGTTCGCGGAGAAACGGAACTGTTTCTGTTGCAACTCATTGTCGACGAGGACGAGTACCTGCCGCTGAGTATGTCGATCGTGATGGAGGATGGTGTCATCCCGCTGGCCGACCTTTGGGAGCAGTCGGCCGAGTTCGTGGTGGTTCCACCATCGCCACCGCCCGTCGCCACGGAAGAGCAGTGGTTGGCATCGGTGGAGTTGGGAAGGGTTTTGTACCAGAACGATGACGCGCGGTGTGTGGAATGCCACGGCCCGGAGGGACGGGGCGACGGCGAGGAGGAGGAGATTTACGATGATTGGAATAAACCGAAAGCGGGGCTCACCGCCGCGCAAACTCGGGCTTTGGCTGAGCGTTTCACGTTGCCCATTCAGCGCCTCCGCCCTCGCGACTTCACGACGGGAATTCTTCGCACCGGCGATCGGCCGGATCGGCTCTATTGGCTCACGCACGTGGGCATACAAGGCACGCCCATGCCGGCGGCCGGTCCACAGCCCGGCGTGTTTGGGCCGCTGAAGCCCGACGAAATCTGGCATGTCGTGCATTACATTCGCCACTTGGCTGGGCAGGGCAAGCCGTAGCAGCGGCATGGTCGCTTCTGGAAGTCTCTTGGCTGCTGCCGTTTTCAGGCGCAAACGGCTCGACCGGAGGGGATATTCATGCAATCACCGCACACGCGAGGTCAATTCTACCAAACGGGGCGCTCACCTGAATGCCTGCCACGCGGTCGGCGATGCAAGCCACCGCTTCGCGAGCGATATCGATGCCTTCCTTGATCTGGTCTTCGCGGCTTTCTCTTGTCGCCATTCGCTCCAAAATGGATTGGGGAATCTCGACGCCGGGCACCTCATTTTGCATAAACACCGCATTGCGGTAGCTGGCCAAGGGCCAAATACCGGCAAGGATTGGGATGCCGTGCCGCTCGACCTGGTCGAGGATCGCCAGTAATGCATCGGGATCGAACACCGGCTGCGTGATGGCAAATTCGGCGCCGGCTTCGACCTTCTCGGCGAAGCGTCTTAGTTCGTTTTCCCGATCAAGCGAGGTGGGGTCAAGCCCTACTCCAATGGCGGCGGCCGTGGGCGGATCAATTGCCTGGCCGCCTAGGTCGATGCCGCGGTTCAGCCGCGCCTGCACGGCCACCATGCCGATCGAATCGGTATCGAACACACCGGAGGCGTCGGGATAATTGCCGACCTTGGGTGGGTCGCCGGTCACAAACAGCAGGTTCCGCACGCCGCAGGCCGCACATCCGAGCAGGTCGGCCTGCATACCGATGAGGTTTCGGTCGCGGCAGCAGAAGTGCAGAATCGGCTCAATCCCGGCCTCGGCCAGGACCCTCGCGGCGGCGATCAACGGCGAGATTCGCGAGCTGGCCCGCGGACCGTCAGGGATGTTGACCGCGTCGACACCCTGTTCGCGAAGCTGCCGGCATTTTTCCACGAGCCCGCCAAGGTTGTGGCCGCGTGGCGGCACCAATTCAACGGTGGCCACCCGCCGGCCCTCGGCCAGCCTCTTGGCAAACCGGGAGCGTTCGGCGAAGGGAACCGGTTGTTTTTCTTCGACCTGTGCCGCCTCGACAATGGCGGCCCGCCCTCGTGTTCGGCTGAGCGGTTTGACGGTTCGAGCAATTTCGCGAATGTGCTCCGGGGCCGTGCCGCAGCAACCACCGACCCCGGCCGCGCCGAGGCTCACATAGCGTTTGGCGTACTCGGCGATGTATTCGGGTGAGCAGAAGTAGATCATTCGTCCGCCCACCTCGCGTGGAAGCCCCGCATTGGGCTTGACCCACAGGGGCAATTCGGTCCGATGTACGGCGTGCTCGAGCGCGTCGAGCAGCCCTTCCGGCCCGGTTCCGCAATTCATCCCCCATGCGGCGGGCATGGGTAGGCCCTTTGGGAGCGGAGCCAGCATCCGCTCCAAAGACTCGCCCGACTGGGTTTCGCAGTTGCCCACAATGG
>SKZG01000583.1 GCA_007127495.1 Planctomycetales bacterium | reverse complement strand
GGATGAACTCGGCCGCCATGCGGTTCGGCGCGACCCAGAGCGGGTAGGGGCCCGCGCCGCGTTGAACATACTCCGGCTGCCATTGCCAAGGCCAGTCGCGGTTTGGATCGTAGCCGCCCGGTGGATCTTCGTTGATGCGCCCGTCGCCGTCCGTGTCGTATCCTTCCTGGCCGAGGAGGCGAAACTGGCCGGGCTGATCGGGCTCAGCACGGATCATCACATTCGGGTACTTCGGGTGCGGTATGTAGCGGCCGTGGGGATCGCGCACTCGCATTTGCGTGATATGGCCGTCGCCGTCCAGGTCGTTCGGCCCGTCCTCGTCGAACAGCCCGTCGCGATCAGCGTCGAACGGCCGCATCCCGGTGCGAGGCGTGTGCGTGGTGGCGGGGCTGTGCATGTGTGCGTCGCGCGAGTCGGGGCTGAGCATCGGGACCAGATAGAAGGTGCGCTCGTCGACCAGCCGGGTGATGAACTCGTTGCGACCGTACATTTCCAACAGATACCACGCCGTGTACAGGGTGACCTCGGTCGATTGAATCTCGTTGCCGTGAATGCCGCCATCGATCCAGAACGCGGGCTTGCCGCAGTGATCGCCGGTAGTAGGATTGGAGATCGTCAGTAGCCAAATTTCCCGCCCGCCGTAAGAGCGCCCCAGGCTTTGCAGATTGGCAAGCTCCTCGTGCTCGGCGGCGAAGGTTTTGAGCAAACGGGTGGCTTGGGCGTAGTCGTAATAGCGATTCCAGTGGACGGGCACCTTGGGGTCGGCCGGCGCGCCAACCGGCTGGTACAGCGGTTCGCTTCCGGCAGCCGGATGATTCCAGCAAGCAAGGAAGCCCAGCGCCGTGAGAAGCCCTACGGTCACGAAAATGCGGTTCATTATTGGGGCCTCGGATCGATCACAATCGGATGGTGTTCTTCGTTGCATGGAAGGGGGCAGTCGCTCGTGAACCGTTACGGATCCCGCAAGAAAAATGCCTTCTCCACGCTTCCCACGGCCGGCGCCCACACGCGAATCTTGAACTTGCCGTCCGTCGCGGGCGGCACTCGCACCAGCCAGGTTTCGGTAGCATGCCCGCCCTGGCCGGCTAGCGTGGGCAAGCGACGTCGCGGGTGGCTGGTCACCAGCGCGGCGCCGGCGGGCAGGTCGATCGCGACCTGGGCGGGCTGTGTCTGCCTGCTGATTTCACCCATTTGGGGGAACGTCGGCAATTCGCCTTCATTCACCACGGTGACCGACACGCGCCAGACGTTCCCGCCGAGCGGTTCCGGCTTCACCTCGGCGATGCGCAGCTTTGGCAACATGTCGGCAATTTGTTGGAGGAAGTCCACGTGCTTGCCGATGAGTCGTTCTAACTCGTCTATAGGCGGGTTGGTGCGCCGGTACGGTTTGAAACCGCCCACTTCCACCCTCCGGCCGGGGAAGTCGGGGTGTGCGATCGGCTCCCACGGTACGAAGCCTTTTATTCCTCGGCGTTCGAACCATGCCAATGCGTGGATTTCGTCGAGGCTGCGTTCGTCGCGGCCCGACGTCGCGGCGCGCGATGGTTCTGCCGCCGAGGCTGTTACCTGCCGGGCGCTGTTGGCCTCGTCTTCCGCGCCGGCATTGTTCGCCGTGGGCTCGCTCACGTCGGAATCGGCCTTTGTGGTGTCTTCCTCCGGCGGTATCCACCATGCCCGTGCAGCCAACGACCAGCGTCCGTAGTGGAAATAGGCCCAGTCGCTAACGGCCCCTCTCCCTTCGGTCGGCTTCGGTGCATTGCTGCCTGCGTGCAACTCGCGATAGAGGCGGGCCATTCGTTCGAGATGGGGCGCGTCGGCTTTGAGCAGTTTTGTCTTGATTTTACCCTGCTTCTCCGATGGCTCGCTTTCAGGAAGATGGAAGAGATTATCCTGCTTGCTGAAGGTCAACACGAGGGCAATGTTCGTTCGCGTGGACGCGAAATCGGCCACGGCCTGTGTTTCCGGCTCGCTCACCTGGAACGGGCCTGCTCCGGTTTCGAAATACGGGTAGTTGAAGGTGAAGTTCCGGTCGAAGGCGACGCCGCCCAGTGGATCCTCGTTCAGTTGCCCATCGCCGTCTTCGTCGATTCCTTCGAGGTGCAGCGACCAGCGCCCCCGCTCGGCCTTCTTTGGGTCGGCGCGGACCATGAGCCGCGGGTCATCGGGATGTTCAACATATCGGCCGGTCGGTTCTTCCACCCTCATGGTTGTGATCCAGCCGTCGTTGTTGAGATCGCTAGGCGGGTCTTCGTCGACGCGGCCATCGTTGTCGTCATCGGTCGGCCGCGTATTTGTAATGCGCTCCTCGAAGGGCGGAATGAAGAAGAACTCGCTGGCATCGGGCGATGCGCGCGGGATGATGTAGAAAGTAACCCGCCGCAGTACACGGGCTGTTTCCTTGTCGGCGGCGGCTCGATCCACGAGTTGCTGCGCGACGCGAACTGCCAGTTCGCCTCCGTAGAGCTGGGTAGCGTCAACGCCTCCGATGATCAGAATGCCGGGGCGATCGTCGGCCCGGCCCTTGCCGATGGTCAGAAGAAAGACTTCGCGCCCTTCGCGGGTGCGCCCCAGCACCGACAGTTTCGCCAGCGGCGACCGGGCAATCCCTTCGAGTTGGATCCTCATCGTGTCGAAGTTGGCATAGCCCTCAACGGCCGCCACTTGGTTGCCGTCGGCAATCGCCGAAGAAGGTTGCGGCAAGCCAAGTAAAGCGAGCAGAACGGCAGTGCAAATGCAACGGCGTAAGCTCATGCGAGGGTCTCTTTCGGTGGGGGCTCTGGAGTTTGCATCCACTCGGGCACCCGGCGAACGCGACCTTCGCGGTCGATGACGGCCAGGGTGGTACGGCCCTCGGCGAGGCACTGGGTATCGCGGAGCACCTCATAGCGGTGCTCGATTTTTGCGGGCGTCACGCGGTCGATGGTCGTGCGTACGGTAAGGAGGTCGTCGTATCGGGCCGGCTTCCGAAAGCGGCACTCGGCTCTTACGACCACGATCAGGATTCCCTCCTCCTCCATTTGCCGGTAGCACCCACCGCTCGCTCGGAGCATTTCCGTGCGTCCCATTTCAAAATAGGCGAAATACCGCGCATGATGCAGGAAGCCCATAGGGTCGGCTTCCTCGTAGCGAACGCGGACTTGGATCTCGTGTTGTGTGAGCATAGTATGAACAATTCTAGTGCGCCGCTTGCCCTCGAGGCCAGCCCCCCCGCATGAATGGCAAATGGAATCGGCACCCGGTTGACGGCAGGGAGCAGTTTTCCTATCGTTAGAGAGATGAGGGGGACGGTCCCATGGCGTAGCGGAAGGGCGGGACGATTGTGCCGATTTCCGTCCTGTGCCGCAGAAAAAGGGACAGTCTACCCGTTACCGGGCAAATGTTAACGCCAGTCGAGGTGGCAGCATGGGAAGTGGCGAGAACGCGGGGATCGGCTTTGCGACGATGCGCGGGCGAAACTATCCGGCCATCCGGCAGTTCACCGTGTTCTTGGAGAACCGCGTCGGCCAGCTCTTGGAGGTGGTTCGCCGTTTCGAGGGCAGCCGGGTCAGGATCGTGGCTCTTTCGATTTCCGACTCGTCAGAATGCGCCTTCGTTCGGTTCCTATTGAGCCACCCGGAAGAAGGCCGCGAGATTCTCGAACGCGCCGGCCTCGCCATTATCGAGAGCGACCTGATTGGCGTCGAGATTCCCGATGGCGATCAGCCGTTGCTGCAAATCTGCACGGCCCTGCTTCAAGCCGAGGTCAACATCGTCCAGGCGTATCCGCTGCTGATTCGTCCTCGCGGACGTGCGGCTGTGGCCTTGATGGTGGACAACATCGACCTTGCCCAAGAGACGCTGGCCAGCAAGGGGTTTGCCATGGTGACCGAAAACGACCTCCAAGAAGAGGAGGACGTGTTCTGAGGAGCCACAAGGCCTATTGGGCTCCTACGCTCTTCTCGCTCCGGTCGTCGTAGGTCGGAATGCGGAACCGCGCGCCGCACCTCGGGCACTCGCCCGCTTGGCCCTGCAGCCGGGAAGGGCCGTGGAGGCGGTGGCCATTGGGACAGAGGAACTCAATCGAATCCGCTTCCTCAGGGGCGTCGGGCTGAGATCGGGAGCCCGGCGGCGGAACGTGGCCCGCATCGCTCGTTCTCGGCGGCGATTCGGTGTCGGCAGCGGCAGGGACCCAGAACGGAATTCGGCATTTGGGACACTTTGCTGCCCGTCCTGCGTGAGCGTCGGAACAGTGAATCCGGTGGCCGTTGGGACAAAGAAACTCGATCACGGTAGTCGGCGGTTTGTAGGAGTAAGATACAGGCGAAAG
>SKZG01000573.1 GCA_007127495.1 Planctomycetales bacterium | reverse complement strand
TGGGACCGGCAGGTTGCGCCGGGCCAGAAGATTCTCGTGTGCGATATCGGCGGCGGCACGAGCGATTTCACGCTCATCCGCGTACGCCGGGGCGAGGGCGGCAAGGTGCAGTTCCACCGCGTGGCGGTCGGCGAGCACCTGATCCTCGGTGGCGACAACTTCGACCTGGCACTGGCCCGGCACCTCGAAGCCCGGCTTACCGACGGCGGGAAGCTCGAGCCGGGTCAGTGGGCCGTGCTCGTGCGCGCATGTCGTCAGGCGAAGGAGACGCTGTTGGGCGATCATCCGCCGGAGCGCCTCACGTTGCACCTGCCCGGGCGCAGTGCCCGCCTCATTGGCGGCGGCGTGCAGGTGGAGGTGTCGCGCGACGAGGCGCGCGCGTTGTTGGTCGAGGGATTCATGCCCCCCGTCGCTTCGGGCGAACGGCCGCGAAACCGCGTTTCCGGCTTTCAGGAGTTCGGCCTGCCTTATGCGCCGGAAGCGGCTATTACCCGTTACCTGGGCGCGTTCCTTGCGACGCATCGGAATGCTGGCGACGCCCCGCAGGAGCCGCAGGTCGGCCATGACCCGGCGAGGCCCGACCTTGTGCTGTTCAACGGGGCCGTGTTCAACTCGCCCGAATTACGCGAGCGGCTGCTGAGCGTCATTTCCGACTGGTTCAGCGGACCAGCCGGACCGTGGCGACCGGTGGTGCTGCGCAACGACCGCCTCGACCTGGCCGTCGCGCGCGGGGCGGCGTACTTCGGCATGGTGCGCCGCGGCGAGGGAGTGCGCATTGCCGCCGGCCTGGCGCGGACGTACTACGTGGGTATCGAGGGGGCGAAACCGGCCGATGACACCGCCCGGGCGCTGTGCCTCGTGCCCGCCGGGGTCGAGCCGGGGCAGCAGGTCGAACTCGACCGGGAGTTTCACCTGCTCGTCGATCAGCCGGTCGAGTTCCCGCTATATGTTTCCAGCACGCGTCTGACGGACAAGGCGGGTGAACTGCTGCCGTTCGACCCCGAAAAACTGACCGCCCTTCCGCCGATCCGCACCGTATTGAAGACGCGCGGCCGGAGCGAGGCCGAAAGCATCGCCGTACGGCTGAACGCCGGGTTGAGCGAAATCGGCACGCTGGAGTTGTGGTGTTCGGAGCCGGGCACGCGCCATCGATGGCGGCTTGAGTTCGACGTGCGATCCGCCACCCAAACCGACGCCGTCGCACACCGTGGCATGGGCGAACGCGAAGGGGTCATCGACGAGGAAACCTGGCAGGCCTGCCAGCAGACGATTGAAGCGACGTTCGGTCCTGAAGGCCGGGAAAAGCCCCAAAACCTGGTGCGCCGGCTGAGCGACGTCATCGGCAGTGCGCGCGAGCAGTGGCCCGCCTCGCTGTTGCGCCGAATCTGGGAAGCGCTCGTTGAGCATGAAGCCGGCCGGCGCCGCAGCCCCGTCCACGAGGCGCGCTGGCTGAACCTGTTGGGGTTCTCACTGCGGCCCGGCTACGGCCTGGCCGTCGACGACTGGCGAGTGGCCGAAACGTGGCGGCTTGTCCAGGGAAGACTAGTCCACGCCTCCGCCCAAATTCGCAATGAAGGGTGGATCCTTTGGCGGCGGATTGCCGGCGGCCTTTCACCGGGGCAGCAGCAGGCGGTGGCCGATCCGCTGCTCTCGCCCGTACGCGCCATGCACCGGCAGGCGACCACCGGCAAAGGGCGGGCAGGCGAACTGGGCCTTCGCCCCCAGGAAACGGCGGAGTTGTGGCGCCTGCTGGGAGCACTCGAACTCTTGCCGGTGGACAGCAAGGAAATGATGGGCCGAATGCTGATCGAACTGTTGCCAAAACGCAAATTCAGCCCGGCACGAGAGCCGATGACGTGGGCGATCGGCCGCATTGGCGCACGGCAGCCGGTGTACGGCCCGCTGAACTGCGTGGTGCCGCCGGCGACGGCCGCGGCGTGGCTGAACACGCTTCTCAGCACCCGCGATTCCACGCCGGCGGTGCGCCTCGCGACGATGGAGCTTGCACGTTGCACCGGCGACCGATACCGCGACTTGCCGGAGCCATTGCGGCGTCAGACGGGCCACTGGCTGGCCGACGTCGGGGCGCCGGCGCATTTTGTCCAGCTCGTTGAGCGCGGCGGTCAGCTCGACCGGGATGAAGAAGACCTCATCTTCGGCGAAGCCCTGCCGCGCGGATTGCGGCTAGCGATGTCGTAATGGTCCACGGGGGACTTGCCCCTTCGGCCGGCAAGGGGACAGGTCCATGTTCTCAGCCGCCGTCTTGCCCGAAAGGAACGTCTGTTGGCCGCAAAATGGACCAGTGCCCGGCCGGCATGTAAACGGTTACGCCATGTAGATGGACAGCCGGGTCGAGAGCCCGTGCTCCGGGTTTTCCTGTCTACGCGAGCCTTGCGTTCGCGGTACTCCATAGGTAGGCTTTATTTTAGGGAATGTTCGCGGGCCGGACCGGGTTTGGATTACCGGCCGTTGGATTACCGGCCGGAGGCGGCAGTGCAATTTTCGAGCAGGCAAGTTACCCTCATAGGCAAGTTACCCTCATAGGAGCTTAGATCGATTATGCCAACCTTTGACAAAGGAAAGAATCTCAAGGCAACCACCGTAACGGCGGGCGCGGCCGCCCTGATTGCAGTGTGCGTACTCGCGTTGTGGTATGCCGGGGCCTTCACTGAGCCGGCGGACTCCGGGGTGGTCCCCAATGGCACGGCGCCGGAACATAGAGCGGCGGCGTCCCGCGAGTCGGGGCAGGAGTTGTTCATCCATTGCGGCAACTCGATGCGTCCGGCGGCCGAGGCGCTGGCCGCCGAGTTCGAGAAGCGCCACGGCATCCCGGTGCGGCTGAACTTCGGAGGGTCGGCCGACCTACTCGCGAGTATCGAACTGGGGCAACGCGGCGATCTGTATCTGCCGCATGACCCGTATGCTGAGATGCTCGAAGAAAAGGGCCTGCTCGACTATTACGAAGTCGTGGGCTCCATTGAGCCCATTATCATTGTGCCCAAGGGCAATCCCGCCGGGATTGAGAAAATGGAGGAACTGGCCACGCGCGACCTGTCCGTCGCCCTTCCCGACGCGCGATATGCCACGGCCGGCAAGCTGATCGAGGAGGCCTTTGAAAAGAAGGGCTTGCTCGATCGGTTGAGGGCCAACGTAGCGATGGAAGCGCGGGGGCACAACGAGGTGGCGCTGGCCCTGGTATCCGGACACGTCGATGCCGCTATGGTGTGGAGCTTCATCGCCACCTCGTACGAAGACCGCGTCGATATGATCCGGCCAACCGATGCCGATTTTCCCCGGAAGCGCGTTACGCTGTGCCTGCTCACCCATGCCCGCAACCGGAAAGCGGCCGAGCAGTTCATGAAGCTGGCCACCTCGGAGTTCGGCCGGCAGGTGTTCACGGAACGCGGCTACCTGCTTGACCCCGCTGACTAGGCGCGGTACCGTCATCACTTGACTCGACTCGACTCGCCGGGAAAGCCGCGCCGGCAACCCGCCGCCTTCCTCACTTGCCCAAGGAACGTTATTCATGCCGCGACGAAAGCATAGAGAAATTGTGGACGGCCGAAACCGCCTGAGTTACCACATTGTGGTCGGCATGATGGCCTGCGCTTTGACTGCGCTTTTCTGGTCGGGCAAAATGACGCTGAACCAGGCAACGGCTGCCGCCGCCTTTGTGTTGCTGTCGCTCGTCATGATCATCGGCCCGGCGATGCGGCTCTGGTGGAAGCCTTACCTTCGCAAGCTGCCGTATGGAATCCCGCATCGGTGGCGGGGCGAGTTGGGTATCTGGTTTGCCGTCCTGGCGATCGCCCACACTCTGCTGGTGTGGCACGGGCGCGATTGGCAGGTGCTGCCATTGCGGCATAGCGACTTGGTGGGGCTCGTCGCCCTGGCCTGGACGCTCGGTCTGGCCGCCACCTCATCGGCCACGGCCATTCGGCTCTTCGGAATCGAACAATGGAAGTGGCTCCAAGCGACGGGCGCCTACGTGATCTTTTATCTTGTGGTGGTGCATACCGTCTACCATGCCTGGCTCCGCCCGCGGTTCGATCCGGGGATCGTCGGCTACATCTATGCGGCGCTGATGCTTCTTGTCATTGTCTTGCAGCTTACGACCTACGTTAAGTTTGTTCTCGACGCCAAGGGTATTCGCCTGCGAACGTCGACGAAAGCGCTGCTCACGGCGATCGTCGGCGCGGGGTTCGCCGCGTTGGGCATTTGGGCGTCGCTTGCACCCGATGCCGACGAAAGGCTCGTGCGCGTGCATGAGTGGCTGCCCGAAAAACTCGTCATTGACCTCCAGGTGCAAACT
>SKZG01000165.1 GCA_007127495.1 Planctomycetales bacterium | reverse complement strand
CTCCGCCTTTTGGGCGACAGGAAAGGAATCGAACATGCCGAGTTTGGAGTTCAAGGGCAAGTCGTTCGTGTATGCGCACCATTTGTCGGTTCCGTTCCGGGAACTGGTGGTGGATGCGAAGAAGTCGCTGCCGGGGAAGGGGGCGAAGCCGTCGCTGGACGACAACCTGATCATCCATGGCGACAATCTGCACGCGCTGAAGGCGACAAAGTGACTGCGGAGCGCGTGCGGCGGGTGATTCGCGGGTATTCGTTCAAGGGTACCCAGCGCGAGGAATTGCACCGCGAGCCGATCACCTGGACCAAGCTCAAGAATGCGGCGGACCTGGTGGCCAAGGTCGAGGGCATGGCGCGGTTCGAGGAGGGGAGCTTCGACCGGATTACGAAAAAGGTCGAGGACGGCCAGTTGGTCGTCGTCGGCGAGAAGAAGGTGGCCGAGAAGACCGCAGGCATCGGCGGCAGTTTCACCTACGTGGAACTGGGCGACGAACTGTCGGTCGAAGCGCTCCTGGCCGGCCGCCTGCCCGCCTTCGACGCACTGGCCAAGTACGTGTTCTTCACCGCAACCGGCCGTACCTTGAAGGCCGTGCCGAAGCAGAAGGCCCCGGGCCTGGGACTCATCGGCGAGACCGACCTGTACCGCGTCCACCTGCTGTACAAGCAGGACAAGCAGTGGCTGGCGAGCAACGACGCCGCGCTGACGGAGAATCTGGTCGACCGGATGACGGCCGCCAACCCGGAGAACAAGCGGCTGCTGGTGTTCGCCGCGGCCAAGTTCATCGGCCAGCGCGACCTGACGCGCAAGGGCGTCGAGTTCTGCCAGTTGCCCTACGCCATCCACCGCATTCTGGGAGATTGACCCTTCGCCGCCATGCAACTGAAAGAGTACCAGATCGACGTGCTGGAAACGCTGAGCCTGTACCTGCGGGTGCTGGGCGAAAAGCGGAAGGAAGCCGCCGAATACGTCGAGTTCCAGCGCGGCAAGGGGCGCGACGTGAAGCCGCACGACTATTGCCACGCGGCATGGGAGGCGCTGCACGAACGGAAGGTGCTGCCGCTGGCGCGCGACGCGGTGGGCAACCTGGTGCCGCCGCCGTACGTGGCGCGCGCCGACGGCCTGGGCCGCCCGGTGCCGAACATCTGCCTGAAACTGCCCACCGGCGGCGGGAAGACGCTGTTGGGCTGTGCCGGCGTCGAACGGATCAACCCCGAGTATTTCGGCACGCAAACGGGGCTCGTGCTGTGGGTGGTCCCCTCCGAGGCCATCTACACGCAAACGTGGCGCGCCTTCGCCAACCGCGAGCATTGGTACCGGCAAATGCTGGAGCGGGCGTCCGGCGGGCGCGTGAAACTGCTCCAGCGGGGCGATTCCTTCACCCGGCAGGACGTCCAGCAGCACCTGTGTGTGATGCTGCTGATGCTCCAGGCCTCGGCCCGCAAGACCAAGGAACAGCTCAAGATGTTCCAGGACAGTGGGCGGTTCACGACGTTCTTCCCCGACGTGGACGACTACCCGGCCAACCTGGCGCTGTACGAGCAGGTGACGAACCTCGACGCGGCCGACCTGACCGACGAGGAGTTCCGCCTGGACGGGTTGACCGTCAAGCAGAGCCTGGGCAACGTGCTGCGGATCGTGCGGCCGTTGATCGTCATCGACGAGGGGCACAAGGCGTATTCCGATATCGCGTTTGCCACGCTGTGCGGCTTCAACCCGCGATTCATCCTGGAGCTTTCCGCCACGCCCAACAGCGGGCGGCAGTACGTGAGCAACGTGCTGGTGAACGTGGCCGGCACGGCGCTGCGCGACGAGCAGATGATCAAGCTGCCCATCAACCTGGTGAACGAGGGCCGCGCCGATTGGAAGCATGCCCTGGCGGCGGCCAAGGACAAGCTGGACGAGTTGGAGCGGGCCGCGGGCAAGGTGCGCAATAACGAAGGCCGCTACATCCGCCCCATTCTGCTGGTGCGCGTGGAGCGAACCGGCCGCGAGCAGCGCGACAAGAGCACCGTGCATTCGGAGGACGTTCGGGAGTATTTGGTCGACCGGCTCGGCGCGCGGCCGGAGGAAATCAAAGTGAAGTCGGCCGAGTTGAACGAGCTTGCGGGCGAGGACCTGCTTTCCGAGTATTCGAGGGTCCGATACATCATCACCAAGGACGCGCTTCGGGAGGGCTGGGACTGCCCCTTCGCCTACGTGCTGGCCGTGCTGTCGAAGACCACGGCCGCGACGGCGCTGACGCAAATGGTCGGCCGCGTACTGCGCCAGCCGCATGCGAAACGCACGAGTGAAGCGAAGCTCAACGAGTGTTACGTGTTCACGTTCGATCAGGAAGTGCAGCAGGCAATCGATAGCGTGCGCCGCGGGCTGGAGCAGGAAGGCATGGGCGACCTGGGCGCCGCGGTCCGCGCCCTGGGCAAGGCGGGCACCGTGGGCTCGCGGCGCGAAACAGTGAAGCGGCGCAACGAGTTCCAACGGCTGAAGGTGTTCCTGCCGCGCGTGCTGTCGAAACACGACGCGACGGGCGAGTGGCGGCTGTTCGACTACGACCGCGACCTGCTCAGCCGTGTGAACTGGGAATCGCTCAGCTACGCGGCGGAGGGCTTCTCGCCGGACGAAGCGGAATCGGTCGAGCGGACCCTGGCGCGGGTTTCGGTCGATGACCTGGGCGGCCGCGACGGCGCAGGCTTGCCCGCGGTCGAAACGACCGAGCAGGACGCGCCGCCGGAGTTGGACGTCGCCGCCATGGTGCGCCTGCTGTTGGACGTGGTGCCCAACCCGTGGCAGGGGTTGCGCATCCTCAACGAAACGCTGGCCGTCCTGCGCGGGCGCGGTATTTCGGAACAGCGGCTATACACGAACCGCCTGTTTCTGTTGAAGGCCATGCGCGAGGAACTGCGCGAGCAAGTGCATCGCGCCACGGAAGCCGAATTCCGCCGCATGCTGCACAAGGGCGACCTGTGCTTCAGCCTGGAAGCGTCGGGCGATCCGAAGCTGAACTGGGAGCTTGCCGAAACCTTCGAGTTCGACATTACCGATGAAGACCGCGAGTTGCGGCGAGAGAACGGCCAACCGTTGGAGCGGTCACTGCTTGAACATGTGTACCGACGTCACTTCAACGGCTTGGAGCGGCCCGTGGCGTGGTACCTCGACGCCGACGCGGCGGTGGGCTGGTGGCACCGCATTGCCGTTCACCAGGATTACCACTTGCAGGGCTGGCAGCGGGGCCGCGTGTACCCGGACTTCCTGATCTGCCTGCGCGAAACCGACGACGGGCTGGCCCGGTTCACCGTCCTGGAGACCAAGGGCCTGCACCTGCGCGGAAACGAAGATACCGAGTACAAGCGCCGGCTGTTTGAACTGCTCACGGAATGTTCGCAAACGGCGGTGCCGGTGGGCGAGTTGAAGCTTTCCGTTCAGCAGCAGACACTGCGTTTCGAGTTGCTGCTGGAGGACAACTGGAAGTCGCGGCTGGTCGAAAGCCTTCGGCCGTCGCGCACGGCACCGCCTGCATGATCATGCTGCAAGCGGCCTAAGCCGCCGTCAGCGCCCTGCATGCCATGCGGGAAGAGGAAGTGCCCGGCCAAGCCGTCCGGGACCGGTTCCCGGAGTATGGTCTGGAAGTCGAAATCAGGCTTGCGTTTTACACTTTACTCACACGCGCTGTACTCTCAGCGGAAGGGGTCGAGAGTCTTTACTCATGCGTTCCGTGAACGGTTGCGCGTTTTCATAGCAACGGCATCTTGCCCGTGGAAATCCGCGGGCAAGATGCATTACTAGCACCAATTGCCCTTAGTGGCTATGATCCGAGTGGTGGAACCCTTTCAAGGGCATCCAGGGCACGGCAATGCCGTTTCGGTGCAGGGCGGCGACGGTGACGAATTTGGCTCGACTGTGGTGGTGATGGTGGCCATGGTCATCATCATCGTCGTCGTGGTCGTCGTGTGCCTCGCCCAAGTCGAAGATGGCGACGAACCGGGAGTACACCTCGTTCGGCCGCGTGCTGGCGGCGTCGTCGAAGTGGATCGGCGCGTCCTGCATCATGCCGCCCGGCCCCACCAATGGCGTCGCTTGGCCGATGCCGAACACGGCGTACACATGGTCCGGGTCGCCCTTGAATTTCTCGATGTCGGTGCGGTTGCGCAGAACGGCTACCGTCAAATCGTCGTCCACCTCCGAAACAGCAGATGGGTCGGACAGATTGGGAGCGACAACGTCCTCGCCGTAACAGTCGTACGTAGCATCGCCAACTTCGCCCGTGGCCAGGTTGACAACGTGGGTCAAGCCGGCATCGCGCAGGGCGTCGGCCTGGTCGTGTGTCAATG
>SKZG01000354.1 GCA_007127495.1 Planctomycetales bacterium | reverse complement strand
CCGCCCCGCCCAAAACCCAGCAGGCGTGGACTCTGGAGGAGGCCATGAGCCGGCTGCGCTTGGCCCCCGACGACGCCTACTTGCAGTACGTCGTGCTGCAACTCGCCCGCAACGAGGGAAAGCTCGACGAGGTGGCGAGGGTCGCTCGGCGGCTGCGCGGGCGGCAACGGGGCGGCGAGCCCCGGCGCGAAATCGACATGTTCGCCCTGTTCACCGGCGCCCTGGCCGTCCAGGAGGCGCTGCAGCTCGATGCGATGCTGGGCGACGACGGCACGGCGGCGCCCGGCGATGCCGAGAGCGACGTGCCCGTCGCGTCGCTCGAGGGCCCGCAAATCGAAAGCCATCCTTGGGAAGAGATGCTCGCCGCGCAGCAGCTTGCCGGCAAGAAGCCGGAGGTGTCGGCCCTGGCCTTGTGCGTGCCGGCCGATCAGTTCTTCGTGCGCGCGCAGTCGCTGGCGAAGCTGCTCGAAGTGGCTGACGCCGGCGACCTTTGGGGCGCGCACCTGTTGAGCCAGGCCGCCGGCTCGGCCAAGAGCCACCGCACCAGCAGCCGGATGAAGCGGCAGCTTGCCGTCCGCACCGACGGCCTCACGCGGCCCTTCTACGACGTGGTGGTCGACGAGGTGGCCGTCACCGGCAGCGACCTGTACTTTCGGGCGGGCAACGACGTGACACTGCTCTTCCAGCTCAAGCAGCCCGAGGTGTTCCGGCTGCGCATGGACGGCTTCCTGGCCGAGGCCGAGAAGGCCCGGCCCGACGCCGTGCGCGGCACCGGCCGCATTGGCGACGTGGAGTACGTTCAGGTTTCAACGCCCGACCGGGCCGTCCACGTCTTCTCGGCCTACCCGCGGCCCGACCTGCATGTGCGCAGCAACTCAAAGGCGGGTCTCGAGCGCGTGCTGGCTGCGGTTGCGGGCGAAAAGAACGTCGAGCGGTTGGGCGAATTGACTGAGTTCAAGTACATCCGCACGCTGTTTGAGCAGGACGACCCGCGCGAACACGTGTTCATCTACCTTTCCGATCCGTTCGTCCGCCGGCAGGTTGGGCCGGAGGTGAAACTGACCGAGATGCGCCGCATGCTGTGCTACAACCACCTGCGCATGATCGGCCACGCCGCGGCGATGTACCAGACGCAGTACGGCCGGGCGCCGAAGTCGCTGGAGGAACTGGCCGTGCACGGCTGCGCCCCGGGCGTGTTCGGCGAGGACCGGTTCCACTGCCCCTGCGGCGGCCGCTATGCGCTTTCGGCCGACGGCGCGCAGGGCGTTTGCTCGGTGCATGGCCACGCCGACCGGCTCGTGCCCGGGCTGGAAGTCGCCGTCGAAAAGGTCACGGCCGAGGAAGCCGGGGCCTACCGCGAGTTCGTCGAGCGCTACAGCCGCTACTGGCAGCAGTTCTTCGACCCGATCGTCATCCGGCTGCAAGCCACGCCCGAGCACTACCGGGCCGAAACGCTCATCCTGCCCATGCTCGACAACTCGATCTACACCGGCTTGGCCGCTGCGCTGGGCGGCGAACCCGAGCCGCTGGACGCCCTGCCCGTGCCGCCGTCGAACATCCTCAGCTTGGCCGTGCGGTTGAACAAGGAGAATATGCTCGGGGCGAACGGAATGCTCGAGCGGGAGGTCCGCGATGCCACCCGCTCCGGCCTGCTGGCGGCGCCCATGCGAGTGAGCGTCGAGGAGCTGCTCATGAATGGGCTGGGCAACCAAGTGGGCATGCACGTATGCGATGCCTCGCCCACCTTCGACCTGAACCTGACCGGCATGATGGGCGACATGGTCCGCAGTTTCGGCGGCCGCAACTGGGGCGGCGAGATGACCATGATCGGCTTCCTCGTCGCGTCGCTCAATACACCCGTCTACGTGTCGATCCCGGTGCGCGACGCCGAAATCGTCGACACGTTCTTGGAAGACCTCGACGCTTTGCTGGCCGCGGCGGCGAGCCGGCCGCCGGAGTTCGACTGGTTCGACATCGACCACGATTTCTACAAGGTGCCGCTCGACGGGCTGGCCCAGCCGGCGCGATGTTACTCGCTTTCGGTCGGGCCGGTGAAGTGGCGCGTCTTCTTCGCCCGGCTAGGCGACGGCGTGTACATTGCCAGCAAGCCGCACATTCTCGAAGAGATTGCCCAAGTGGCCGACCGTGTGGCCCTGCGAGGCCCGGCCGAAGGGGACAGTCCCATTTTCGCGGCCGGTACGGCGTTATCCGCGGAAAACGTTTCTTCCGCCGCAAAAATCGGGACAGTCCCTGATCCCGGCCCGGCCGCGCACGGGATGATCCGCATCCGGCCGGAGCATTGGAACCAGATGCTGACCACGTTCCGGCTGGGCTGGGCCGAGAGCAGCCGGAAGTCGTGCCTTGGCAACCTGGCGCCGCTGTCGTCGGTGGCCCGGGCAATGCGCGCCTCGGCCGACGGCCCGCCCGAAGCCGACGCGGTGCGGCGCCGGGCCACGGCGGTACACGCGGTGCATTTCTTCTGCCCCGACGGCGGTCGCTACGAGCTTTCGGCCGACGGCACGGAAGTGGTGTGCAGCGTCCATGGCACCGCAGGCAGCCCGCGGCAGCAGCCCGCCCCCTCGCCGGGCAGCCCCATTGATCGGCTGATGCGCGACTTCGCCGGCGCGACGGCGGAACTGACGTTCCTCGAAGACGGCCTGCACGCCGTGGTGACCATCCGGCGCAACAACTCTACTTCCGAATAACCCTGACACTTCAAGGAGCCAATTCCATGCGATCATGCCTACCCACCCTCACCGGCAGGGCCTGCCTTTGCCTTGCCATCGCCGCACTGTCGAACCCGACCGCTTTGGTGGCCGACACCGCTGAGTCGGCACCTCCGAACATCCTGTTCCTGTTTTCCGACGACCAGGCGTACGAGGCGCTCGGCGCGGCGGGCCGGGTCGATATTGACACGCCGAACCTCGACCGGCTGGCGTCGTTGGGCACGCACTTGACGCACGCCTACAACATGGGCTCGTGGAGCGGCGCGGTGTGCATTCCCAGCCGTGCGATGGCCGTGACCGGCCGCAGCCTTTGGCGGGTGCAGCCGGTCCACCGCGCGATGGACGCCGAACGCGAGGCCGGACGGCTCTGGCCGCAGCTACTCAGCCGGGCCGGCTACCGGACCTATTTTACTGGAAAGTGGCACGTCGCGACCGACGCGGCCAAGACGTTCGACGTGGCGCGCCACGTTCGCGGCGGTATGCCAGGCATCACGCCCGAGGCCTACAACCGCCCCCTGCCCGGCCGGCCCGATCCCTGGAGCCCGTCCGATCCGAAGTTCGGCGGCTTCTGGCGAGGCGGGAAGCATTGGAGCGAGGTAACGGCCGACGACGCGATCGACTTCCTGGCCGATGCCCGGCAGGAAGCCCGGCCGTTCTTCATGTACATTGCGTTCAACGCGCCGCACGACCCGCGGCAATCGCCCGAGGAGTACGTCGGCCGGTATCCGCTCGACCGTATTCCCGTGCCGGAAAGCTTCCTGCCTTCGTATCCGTACAAGAACGAGATCGGCTGCCCGCCCCGTTTGCGTGACGAGCGGCTGGGGCCTTTCCCCCGCACCGAGCACGCGGTGAAGGTCCACCGGCAGGAATACTACGCCATCATCACCCACATGGACACGCAAGTCGGCCGCATCCTCGACGCCCTGGAGGAATCGGGCCAGTGGGACAATACTTGGATTTTTTTCACGTCCGACCACGGGCTGGGCGTTGGGCATCACGGGCTTTTCGGCAAGCAGAATATGTACGATCACAGCGTGCGCGTGCCGCTGCTGGCGGTCGGGCCGGGCGTGCCCAAGGGGAAGAAGATCGACGCGCCGGTGTACTTGCAGGACATCATGCCCACGACGCTTGAGCTGGCCGGCGTGCCGGTGCCCGAGCATGTCGACTTCCACAGCCTGCTGCCGCTTCTGCGCGGCGAGACCGACGCCCACGCCTACGAGTCGATCTACGGCGCGTACCTTGGCGTGCAACGGGCGATTACCCACGACGGCTGGAAGCTGATTGCATACCCCAAGGTGCCTATCGTCCGGCTATACCACGTGGCCGAGGACCTGCTGGAAATCAATGATCTTGCAGCCGACCCGGCACAAACCGACCGGGTGAAGCGGCTCTTCGCCCGGCTGCTGGCGTTGCAGAAGGAGTTCGACGACCCGCTCGACTTGCGCGAGGCGTTTCCTGAGTTGTGACGGCCGGAAATCCTGTCCGAGTATGAAAATGGGATCCACTTGCTTGCGCAGCGTGCTTGTATGCGGGAACGCGGGCGCGTACAAGCTCGAAGCGCAAGCGAGTGGATCCGAAAGGCGCCGGAACGCGGGATCCACTTG
>SKZG01000281.1 GCA_007127495.1 Planctomycetales bacterium | reverse complement strand
GCCGCGTTGCTTGAAGGCGTCCTGATTCCCGGCGATGCCTCAGGCGGTAGTTCCGGTAACGCCAGCGGGGCGCTCTGCTGCTCGGCCGGCGCCGAAGCGGCCAGCAAGCAGGCGAAGGCAATGCCAATCCACCAGCAGTTCAAGCGTCCGTCCATGGACTTCGATCTCCATTTAACTTATGAGAGTCGTTACCGCAGCACCATCACTTTGCCCAGCGGCAGGACCTCGATACGAACTTCCGATGTGGTGATTTGTTTCGCGCGAAACGTGAATCCACCGAGGGCCGCCTCCGGGCCGTCGACGGTCAGTTCGCTTTCCTCGTGCAGCACGTACACGGCGCCGTGCAACTCGACAACGGCGGCCGGGGGCGCCTTCGGGCCGATGATACGGCCCCGGAGCGTAATCCGCGGAACGGCCAATCCTGCCGCGCCAGGCCGCCCCGGCTGGCCCATGCGAAACGGCGCCACTAGGTCGCGAAGCTCTTCGCCCGGCTCCGTCGGGTCACGCGGCGGTGTCCGAGGCGCGGGCAATTCCGGGTCAGGCTTCGGCGCCGGTTCCGCAGGCGATTCCTCGGCGGGCCGGGCACGTTGCACGTTCCGCGCCGCCTCCGCAGCGGCCACCAGCCTCAGTTCCGTGCGGGGCCGCGAGTCGCCGCCTTGTACAATGGGCAGGCCCAAAGCCGACACGGCAACGAGAATGGTCGTAATCGATAGTGTGTGTCGCATGACGATTCAACTCCGAATCTCAGTCGTTGCCCCGAAGGCACGCTAAAGCGTGAACTCCAATCCCCAATCCCCAATCCCCAATCCCCAGCACCTAGCACCTAGCAACTAGCAACTAGCAACTAGCAACTAGCAACTAGCAACTAGCAACTAGCACCTATCCTCCTACCCGGCCGCGGCGAACAGGGCCATAAAAAACGCGATGTACACAAACCCGACAATGCCACCCACGAAAAGGATAATCGCCGGTTCCACAAGCGCCGCCAGGCGCCGGATGGCGCGCTGCAGTTCCTCCTCGTAAAAACGGGCGACTTCCTCCAGCACTTCGTCGAGCGTTCCCGCCGACTCGCCCACGGCCACCATACCGGCAAGCATGGGCATGAAAGCACGCTCAGCCGCCAGCGGCGCGGCCAGCGAGCCGCCCTGCATCACCATGTCGCGGGCACCAGCCACCCGGCCGGCAAGGTAGCGGTTGCCAATGAGCCGTTCGACAGTGCGCAGGCTTTCCAACAAGGTCACGCCGCTTCGCAGGAGGGTGCAAAGCCCGCGAGCCAAAAGCACCGTCCCAGCCAAGCGATTCAACGCGCCGATGACCGGCAGGCGGACCAGAAAACGGTCCATCCACAATCGACCCGTCGGCCAATGCCGCAGCGCGACGATCATGCCGATCGAAAAGATCATGGCCACGGCGCCGTGGATCCAGTAGGCGTGGACAAAGTCGCTGATGTCGACCAGAAGCTGCGTAAGCGGCGGCAGACGGCGGCCCAGTGCGCCGAGGAACTGTTGAAGCCGTGGAATAACGCTGATCATCATAAAAATGGTCACGCCGATGGCCGCGACGAACACAATGGCCGGGTAGGTCAGTGCGCTGACCAACTGCCCCCGGAGCCGGCGTCGTTCCTCCAGGCCGGCGGCCGCGCGGTTGAGCACCGCTTCGAGGTAGCCGGTCTGTTCGCCCACACGCACCAGTTGTACCACCAAGGGCGAGAACTGCGGGTGGATGGCCATAGCCTCGGCCAGTCCGGCGCCCTCCTGGATGCGGCGCGAGACGTCGGCCCAGATCCGTCCGATCGCCTTCCGCGGCGACTGCTCGGCCACGGTTTGCAGGGCGCTGAGCAGGGTCAGGCCACTACGGAGCATCACCGCGATTTGCCGCAGGCTTACCTCGACGTCGCTGGAGCGGACGGGCAGCCAGCCGCCACCGCCGCGGGTTTCGGTCGCAGGCCGGGCCGCCGCTGGACGCACCTGGACCACCACCCAGCCGCGCCCGCGCAGGTCGGCCGCCACTGCCGACGGGGTCGGCGCATCGAGCGAGCCCTGTTGGGCTCGTCCGGAACGGTCGCGGGCTGCGTACGCGAAAGTGGGCATAAGCTAGGTGCTAGTTGCTAGGTGCTAGTTGCTGGTTAGTCGGATTCAGTTATCGGCGGCTGAGCGGCCGATCTATCGTTAAAATTTGCGTAACAGGAAAGGTTTCTCTAGTTTGCCCTCACCTCCCTGTTTCCTTGTCTTCCTATTCCCCCCCTCTCCTCACCAAACCGTCACAGCGCGCAGCACGTCGCCGACGGCCGTTTCGCCCGCGGCGAGTTTTGCCATGGCGTCGTCGACCAGCCGGGCGGTGCCACGGCGTTGTGTTTCCTCGACAATATCGCCTTCCTCCGCCCCGTTGGCAATCAACCGCGAAAGCGATGCGTCGGCCGACATCATCTCGAACAAGCCCAACCGGCCCACAAAACCCTTATTCGCGCAGTACATGCACCCCCGAGGCTCGTACACCGTACGGCCCGCCATGGCCGGGTTACCAAGCAGGGTGGCCTCCGCGTCGCTGAGCGTTCGCGGCTCGCGGCAGTGTGAACATGCCCGCCGCACAAGCCGCTGGGCTACCACCAGTCGGAGCGTGGCGGCCACCAGGTAGCGGGCAACGCCCATATCGATCAGCCGCGTGACCGAACTGGCCGCCGAATTGGTGTGCAGCGTACTGAACACCAGGTGCCCGGTCAGGGCCGACTTGATCGCGACGTCGGCCGTCTCAGCGTCGCGAATCTCGCCAATCATCACGACGTCGGGATCGTGCCGCAGCACGCTCCGCAGCGCCTTGTTGAAGCTCACTTTGTCGGCCGAATCGACCTCGACCTGCGCCACCCCGCCAATGTCGTATTCGATCGGGTCTTCGATCGTCACGACGTTCAAATCCCGCTGGCTAATCAGGCGGCGGATGGCCGCGTACAGGGTGGTGCTCTTGCCGCTGCCGGTCGGGCCGGACAGCAGGATCAGGCCGTGCGGCTTCTCAATGGCTTCGGCAAAGCATGCCAGGTCCTTTGGGGCCATGCCCAGTCGTTCGAGCGTGAGCGATTCGGTTTGCAGGGCCAGAAGACGCAGGGTCATCCGCTCGCCGTATTTGGTGGGCAGGGTGGCGGCGCGGATGTCGATGGCGTGGCTTCCCGAGGCCGCCGACCACGTGAACCGTCCGTCCTGCGGCGCCCGCTTCTCGGCTATGTCCATGCCGGCCAGCACTTTCAGCCGGCTGACCATGCTACTTTGCGCGGCCAGGGGCAGGCGGCGGTAGTCTTCCAGCGCCCCGTCGACGCGAAACCGCACGCGCACGCCGTCCTTCGACGGGTCGATGTGAATGTCAGACGCCTGACGCATGGCGGCCGATCGCAGCAGGTCTTCACACAGGGCGACGGCGTCTTCCGACTCGGCCTCCGAGGGGCGACGGCGGTCGGCCGGGCGTGCCGTCCGAGGTGCGCCGGCCGCAGGGGGCGCCGGCGCCGAACCGTCACCGAAGAGCCGGTCGAGCGCGCGGCGGAGCGATTCCGGCTCAGCCCGCTGCGGCCGAACCGGCAACTGCACCGCACGCTCCACTGCCTGCAGTGCGCTGCGGTCGTCCGGGTTCAGGCACGCCACGTACACGTGCCCGTCCACCACGGCGAACGGCAGCACCTGCCGCCGCAGGGCCAAGGGGGCGGGGATCTTCAGCGCGCAGGTCGGGTCGACGCGCACCTGGTCGAGGTCGAGCACTTCGGGCGGCGATTGTGCAGCCATCACATCCGCCCTCCGTGCCCCAATGTAGTAGGCACACGCCGTGTGCCGTCTTTTTTCCGGGGCACGCAAAGGGGACAGTCCCATTTTCGCGGCGCATGCCGAGGTGGTAGGGCCAACTTCCCTCTGTGCCGCGAAAATTGGGACAGTCCCCGGCGTAGGATCATATTCGGCCTCCGTTTCTGACGGCGCCCCCCTGCAACCGTCGCACGCGGTCGCGAAGGATGTTCGGGCTTCGTGCCATGGCCGTGGCGGTTGTCTCGGAAATATCGCCGGCCATCATCAGCCGTGCGAGGTCGTGTTCGAGGGTTTGCATCCCCAGCGCCGTTCCGGCCTCCATGGCCGAGTAGATTTGCGAAGTCTTCTCCGTGGCGATCAGGTTGGCCACAGCCGAGTTGGCCAGAAGGATTTCGCTGGTCACCACGCGGCTTCGGCGGGGTGCGGCATTGGTGGTAGCCCGATGAGCCCGGCCGGCCGCGGCGCCCTGCCCATCAGCCACCAGCAGGTGCTGCGTGATGATCGCCCGAAGCACCATGGAAAGCTGCCTGCGGATGCCCGCCTGCTCCTCCGCCGGAAAGACG
>SKZG01000250.1 GCA_007127495.1 Planctomycetales bacterium | reverse complement strand
TTTGCCGCCGCTCCGTTCCCGAAGTTCGCCGCGCTGGGCGAGGCGATCACGGCGAAAGTTCCGCTGGAGCGGGAACTCGTGGCCCGGTACACCGATTGGGGCGCCGCGGCCAGCGAACGCATCCTGCCCCTGCTCGAAGAGGTCCTCGACGGTGAGTTGATTCCGCAGTACCAGCGGGCGGTGGTGGCCTTCTTTCCCGATATTGCCCAGGCGGCGGCGCGCGAGGCTGCCCGCCGCCACGGCCGGCCCGACCGCGGACGCGGCGATATGCTGGCCGCCTTGTGGCGCACGACCGGCCAACCGGTCGGCGGCGCCGAAATGCTCGACCCGACGCTGCCCGTGCTCGACCCCGTGGCCTACGCGCCGGTCGATGCCCGTTATCTGGACGACGCCCGAAACGAACGCAACCGCCTGGCACGCCGCTACCTGAACGATTGGAACGCCCAGGCGATGTACATCTTCGACCGCGAGGGGAAGATGAGCCAGTTCGCGGCGCTGTGGCGGAGCTTCACGTGCGGGCAATTGGAGCGGTTGTTCGACGAAAACTCGCTGCGCAATATCCCCCACGTAATCCGCGAAGACCTGACCCCGATCGTTACCCACAACGCGCAAACCGGTTACGCTGACGTGGTCAACTTGAACGCGCACCTGGAACGGCACTTCACGTGGGTGGCAGTGACGTATTGGGAGCCGCTTCCGGAATTGTTGCCGGGGCTGTTCCGCAACCCGGCGGAAGCCGACTCGCAGGCGTATGCCGCCGTCCAGGTGTTCGTGCCGCGGCCGAGGCTGGTTTGGATGCACGTGGTGCCGCGGCCGCATTTCCCCATGGGCGGAGTTCCCGGCGACTTCCCCGATATGCCTGCCGACCCGGAAGCCGAGCACGACGACGGCGCCGGCGACATGGTGGGCTACTGGACCATCGAGCGGCAGGGGACGCCGGCGAGCTGGGACCTGTGGAACCAACACTGGAACGCGCAATTGATACCCGCCGTGCAACCGGCGATTGCGCGCATCCTGGAAACCCTGCCCCCGGTGCCCGATTTCGCCGCGCGCGGCATGCGCACGCCGAATTTGGGCGGCCTGACGGGCGACGACCTGCGGCAAATCAGCACGCATTGACGTGATGAGCATGACGACACGATTCCCCAGTACGATCCGCCCAAAGCACCGAGCAGTCCGGCGCGCCGCACGGCGTGTGCCGCGTCGCGGGCTTTCCACCCTGGAACTGGTCATGGCGCTGCCGATCCTGCTGTTGATCATGGCGTTGATGATCAACTACGGCGTGGTGGCCTCCTGGAAGCTGCGAGCCCTGACGGTCTCGCGGCACGCGGTGTGGTCCACGCGTTGGCCGCGCACCCAGTCCGGCGGCTGGGAACGGTGGCCGGGCTCCCAAGGATCGCATTGGACCACCCGCCCCCCTCATGCCGCCACGGGCGATCCCCGGCCGGAAATATGGCCCGACGAGGCGGGCATCGGCGTTCGGGGGCTCGATCGCTGGCCCCCCCTGGACGATCCGCGGGCCCACCATCGCGTGGCGCGCGGACCCTTGGCGCCCTGGGCTCGCGTGCGAGAGGGCTTGCTCGACCCCGCGCGAGGGCCGCGCGAAGGGAGTTCGAATATCGAGCGGAGCTTCCCCATGCTCGGCCGGTTGGGCAACTACCGCCTCGACGCAAGCGACTCGCTGCTTGACAACCTGTGGCAGTATCAACGTACCGGAATCCCGTCCAATCGGCACCGGCGCCTTCCGGCCATTTACGAACTGACTCGGGCGCCGGCGAGTTATTCGCAGGCGTATGTCCAGGCCGTGGTGGCGATTCTGTACAATCCGAGCCGCGCGGCGCTCGATCCGCTCGACCGCGACGACGAGTTCCTCGGCTACTCGGCACGTTTCGGCTGGGGAACCGGCGCGCCCGACTTCCACCCGCGACTCGCCCGATTCTGCTCCCTCAGCCACGAGACGGCCGCGGAAAGGAGCGACGACGTGATTGAGCGGATCGTTGGCCGGACCGAGCGCGACGCCAACGGCAACGTGACCGACCACACGCCCAGCTTGGCTGAACGCATGACCCGAGCTTGGATTCGCCTGTACCGGCGCGTGATTGACGAACTCAACGCGGCCATCGCGGCCGACCCGCCGCCTCCGCCCGGCGCCGGCGCCGCCATGCAGGCGGAAATTGCCCAGCTTGAAGAGCGCATTGACGTCCTCCAGAAATACCTCGAATCGCTCCAACCTTCTGATGCCCCAGACTGATCGCAACGCCGTACCCGACACAAGTCGGCCGCCGCGCGGCTTCGCTCCTTTGGCCGGACGCATTTCGGTCTATACCAGCCGGGTGGCGCTCTCGGCCGTCGTCGTGATTGCGGGCATCGGGTTTGCGCGGCAGGTGCTGCACTGGTGGCGCGACGATGCAGCGGAGCCCTATCAGCAACCGCCAGGTGCGGCCCTGGGGATCGGCCATCCATCGGCCGCTCACGAGGTGACCGTGGGCGACCAGCCCTGGTCGATCCTCCGGCAGACGGTCCGGGGCGACGCCGCCGCGGCGAGTCGGACCCTTTTGGACGCATCGCAGAGTGTGGCGAGCGAAACCGGCGGTGTGCGCCTGCCGGCGCCGGGCCCGGAGCAACGCGAGCTACTCGCCCGCCTGGCCGATAGCACGCCCGCCCGGCAAACGCCCGGCGGCGTATCGCTGTACGCGCTGCCGGATGGTTTTCCCATGGTGGTCGGCACACGGTCGCAGGCCGGCGGCCCGGCCGTGGCAACGTGGGGTATCGCCGTGCCCACCACACCCACCGACTGGAGCCTGTACACGTTCTTTGCGAAAACCGGCGGCTGGCCGGACGAGGCGGACCGGCCGGCCGGCCGACATGACGGCCAGGGGATCGCCGACAGCCCGCAAGCCGGCCTGCAACCGCCGCTTCCGCCCGGGTGCCGGCGTTTGCTGCAAGTACGCGCGATGGGCGGCGCGACGTCCATCGCCTTTGCCGGCCCGTCGCGCCCGGCCGAGTGGAAACGGTTCTACGACGGCTGGGCGGCCGAAGCCGGGCTTCAAGACGACGGCGGCTGGCGGGAATCGAACGGAGCCTGGCACAACACTTACCGCTCCGCCACCCCGAACCGCCAGGCCGTCGTCGAAATCCACTTCCATCAAGGCCGCGGCGTGGTACTGCTCGCCCGCGCCCCCGATGGGTAAACGTTCCGGCCCCCGGCCGCGCGGCCGGAAATCGTCGCGGATTCGAAAACCCCATGCGCCACGAAAGAAAGCCCGAAAGCAGATCCGATCATGAGGTACACCTATCGACGCGGCTTCTTCTGGCTGCTTCTGTACATGGCACTCAGTGTGCTTCCGCTGGCCATCGCCCTGGCGGGAACCGTGCCTGAGGCGCGTGCCTTTTGGGTGGAGTTCGGGGTCGCGCTTGGCTTCATGGCATTGGCCATGTTTGGGCTGCAGTTCCTTTTTTCCGGCCGCTTCGCCTGGATCGCGCCCACCTTCGGCATGGACAATATCATCAACTACCACCGGGAAATTGGGGTGGTTGCGACCCTTTTCGCCCTGGCCCATCCGGCGATTCTGATCCTGGCCGACCGCCGGTTTCTGGAGTATTTCGACCCCTCCGTCAACTTCTTGCGCACGCTGTTTCTAAGCATGGCCACGATTGCCATCGCGCTGATCACGGCTTCCAGCCTGTGGCGGATGACTTTCAAACTGAATTACGAGTGGTGGCGGCTGCTGCACGGGCTTCTCGGGCTCTTTATCGTGTTCATCGGGGTGGTGCATTCGGTGCAGGTTGCCCATTACCTGGAGCCCCTTTGGAAGAAGGCCGCCATCGTGGTCCTCATGGGGGCGTGCATGTATCTGGTGGTCCACACCCGCATCGTCCGACCGTGGAGGAACCGGCGCAGGCCTTACCAGGTCGCGGCGGTGTGCGAGGAGATCCCCGGGCGATGGACGCTGACCGTCGAGGCATGCGGCCCGTGGAAGATGGACTTTGAACCGGGGCAGTTTGCCTGGATCACCGTGGGCGGCACGCCCTTCAGCCTCCAGCAACATCCTTTTTCCTTCGCGTCCAGCGCACGGGAGCAGGCCATCCGCTTCACCACCAAGGAAGTGGGCGACTTCACCGCGAGTTGGAAGCGCATTCCACCCGGCACGCCCGCCTTTCTTGAAGGACCGTTTGGAACCTTCACCCCGGAGCCCAATAGTCATCTGTTCCTCGTGATGGGCGGAATCGGCGTCACCCCGGCCATGAGCATGCTCCGCACGCTGCGCGACGATAAGGACCCCCGGTCCGTCACGCTGATTTACGCGAATACCACCCTCGAGGAAACCGTGTTCCAGGAGGA
>SKZG01000482.1 GCA_007127495.1 Planctomycetales bacterium | reverse complement strand
TCCACATGAACCAAAATGGCGTTATTTTCTATTCCTCAATTGTTGCGGGATGCCGACTTTGAAATGCAGTGGGTGAGGGCGGAAAGCGGCGGCAACGTGTATCTGGGAAGATTCGACATCGACGGCCGGGTGCAGGAAATGGAAGGCTGGCTATGCCCGGCACTGAACCTGTACTATCCGGATGCCCCGCAGAAATTGTACGTGCAGCTTCGCAAGGCGGAGACCACACGGCTCTCGCCACGGTCTGGAACCAACAAAATCACTGGCACTCGCCCATCCGTATGCCAGGGATCGCCGCCGCCGTTGCGGCCTTTCCGCTTTTCATGAAAACCATTCAGCCAGTCCACCTGGTTGATCATGTCGGCGTGCTGCAAATCGCCCAAAAGCTTGTCCCGTTCAGCATCCACGTTGGCGTCGATGTGGTGTGTGATCTGGCCGGTCGTGCGGCTGAAGCCGACTTTGGTGTCGAAAGTGGCGGCCCCGGCCCACAAGGGGCGATGATTTTCATCCACCTCTTCCGACTTCCAGAAGCGAACATGATGCCGCCGCCTTGGATCCCTGCCGACCGGCTGCTGAAATGCCAAGTCCTGTTTCCGTCCCCAGACGTAAAGGTTGCTCACGGGGGCCGTATCGTAGGACCGCTTCAACACCGTATCGGCGGCGATTCGCACGGAACTCCTCAACGTGAGTGGATCGGCGGGAAGCCATCCGGCAGCCAGCATCGCCGCAACGACCTCCTCCTCCGTGCCGACCAGGGCGACGTTCAGTGGATCGCCGGGAATGCCATTTCTCGTAACCGTGATCCGAGGCATACCCTCCACGGCCGGATGGTGGCGAGTCAGAAGTCGCCAAGCGATGGGCAGCAGGAAATACGCCGCCACCATCCAGACGATGACCAGCATGACGACAAGGCGCAAGAGCCCTGGCCACCAGCGAGGCATCGGTGTTGTGTGTTCAGGAAGGCTGGGAGATGGCATCACCTCACCATCATCCTACGCTGATTGATCTCACTGACCTGCCCGTTGATCGTCCACAGGTCGTAGAGCAATCCAATCCCGAAAAGCCCGCCGGTGAGCAGGTAGAGGATGCCCGTGATCCACTTGCCCATATAGAACCGGTGGATACCGAAGACGCCGAGGAACGTCACCAACAACCAAGCGACGGTGTAGTCCAGGTGCCCAGCCTGATATCGGAGATCCGCCTCCCGATCCATGCCGGGGATCAGGAACAGATCGACAATCCAGCCGATAAAGAGAAGTCCAAGCGTGAAGAACCAGATGGTCCCGGTGATCTGCTTGCCGTAGTAGAATCGATGCGAGCCCATGAATCCGAAGATCCAAAGGATGTAGCCAATCACGAGTGAGTGGGTGTCGTTGGGGTGGTTCATCGGTTCGTTGGCCGGTGCTACACTGGAAATGGTCAAGGCCCAGGACAATCTCCTTGGTCCACGAGCCGGTTGCGTTGCGGAAGTCCTGGCCGGGGGGTCGGTGCCGGGGTAGTAGTTGCGTAGTGATCCGCAACGCCCCAGGGGGTCCGTAAGGGAAGCGCATACGGCCAGGGACCGGCGCAGGCCGGTCCGGCCTCATGCCTCGCGGGGGCTACAGAAATGTCGGCATGCGAACGGGCGCGACAATCCCGCGGGGCACTCTTGGGAAGTTTACCCGATCAGCCGGCAAACTTCAGGTACAGTTGGGGTTGGGGTTTCACCTTGCGCCGGCGGCGTGTGGGTGCACCGACCTCGCAAGGCTTCTGGCGGCCATGCAATGCGCGGGCAATCGGGCTGAGCTTCGTTTGGCTGAGCGTCCCTTCCCAGCGCGGCGCCGCGGCCAGTAGGACGGCAAACACCGCATGCACGACCATCACGACGCCCAGGTGCGCGAAAAAACGGCGTGAACCCGTCACATTGCCGTCATCCGCCCCCCAAAACACCTTCAATCGGGCGTTCAGTCGCTCCACTGCCGTCCGGCCTTTGTAAAGTCGCTCGAACTTCTTCGTCGCGCGGGGCAACGACGGGAACCGTCGCACGTCAATCTTGCGTGGCACACGCACCGTCAGTCCGTACGACTTGCCCGCGTTGCACTTCGCCGACATCGGGCATTCCAAGCCTTCGTGCATGGCCGGGCATCGGTACTTGATCGTCTCCCGTTCCGGCTCGTAACCGATGTACGCCATCCGGCGCCGCACCATCGGTTTGCTCTCCCGATCATAGCAGTACACTGTGCCGGCTTCGTCGTACACGATGTTCGAACGCCCGTCGTGGCCTGGCAGCATGCGCTCATGCTCATCCTTCCAGAGCGAACGGTTCTGGATGACCGGCTTGATGTGTGCCTGGGAGAGCAGCTTATGGACGTCATTGGTGTCGGCCGCCTTGTCGTAGGCGAGCGTTTGGATCCGATTGGCCGGCAGATTCGCCTGGGCATCCGCTAAGATCAGCGGCAGGGTCTCGCCATCGCCGGCCTTGGTGTCGGTAATGTGGTAGGCCAAAGCGACTTCATTCTTTACGTCGGCCAACAGGTGCAGCTTGAAGCCAAACCACTCCACGACCTTGCTCACGTTCCCCTCGTCGTCGGTGTATTCCTTCCGCCCGCCACTCGCTTGTGGCAAGCCCTCGGCCACTTCCGCGGCCGCATGCTTCGCCTCTTTCCGACGGGCATTCAACGCCGTGGCGTCTCCGGCCGTGTGCTCACCCAGCCCGGGAACGGCCTCGCCCAAGCGAGATACCAGTTGGTTGAACATCTTGTGCAGGAGTGACCGGTGCGGCTCACAGCCCAGCCGCTCGACAAACCGCGAAAGGTTCCACTTCGATGGCACGTGGTCCTCCGTTTCAATGCCAATGAGCTTTCGCAGCGATTCATTGCGACGTAGTTCGGCCAGGCAGTGCTCCATGGTCGGGTGCCGCAGGGCGATGGCCAGCACGACCACCCCCCATAGGGCGCGGACGGGATAGTCGTTCCTCCCATGCCCCCGCGCCGCTTCCAACGAGGCGAGCAGTTCCGCGTCGGGCAGGGTTTCGAGCAGTTGCTTGATGGTCTTCAGCGTGGGGCTGTCTTCCAGGCAGTCCCAGGCGAACAGCGGCTTGGTCACATGGATTTTCAAGGTCGGGCCTCCTGCAACGGGATCGTTGGGTGAATAGCGGCATTATACAACGCAACCGATCCCCGCACAAGACCGGCTCTGGTCGAAAAATCCGGAATTTCGACCCGCTCAGAGCAAAAATACGCCGAAAACGCCCGCCCTTTGCGGGGAAGAGATTTTTCGGCGCGTCGTAAGTCCTTATGTGACAAGGCGTTTCCGACAGCGCAACCGGCTCTTGGTCCACGCCCTATTCTACCAATTGCGGTCAGTGGGTGGTAGAATGGGAGGCGGATACGAGGAAGGAATCCCGGCTCGCTACTCCCCGGAGATGAAACCATGACCGATTTCTTGGCTACCTTGTCAACCGTGTTCCTGACGGGCGTCGTCGCCATCGGCTGCGCCTCGACCGCACATGCCGATGAGAAGGACCGAATCCTTTTCGACTTCGGTTCGGAGGATGCCGTCAAGCAGTGGCAGCCTGTCAATGATGGCGTTATGGGAGGCGTGTCAGAGGGCCGCTTTCGCATCACCGAACAGGGCATCATGGAGTTCTTCGGAACTCTTTCCCTGGAGAACCGTGGTGGCTTTGCATCCGTCCGTTCTAGGCCAGCGGCGCTGGGCCTGAAAGATGGAGATGCGCTGGTCGCCCGTGTGCGGGGTGATGGTCGTGAATACTACTTCAACCTACTCGTTCCTACCTTCCGAATCGCCTATTCCTACCGGGCGGCTTTTCAGACCAAGGCAGGGGAGTGGCTGGAGGTGAAAGTGCCACTGAAGGATTTTCAGGCGACCTCCTTTGGACAACCGGTGAAAGATGCAGGGCCGGTTGACGCCGGCCGGATAAGTTCGGTTGGGTTTCTGCTCGCCGACAAAACCGCCGGGCCGTTCAAGCTGGAGGTCGAGTGGATTAAGGTGTTGGGCAGCCTCCGCGAATAAAAGGCGGACGATTGAGCGGATGATGTGCGCCCCAAGAGTTGGGCTTAGGACATTCTCTCCCACCCCCTCGTATCAATCCCCCACGCCTTCTCCACGATCTCGGGGATCACGCCAAAGCACGCCCGCCCGTCCGCCCATTTGATGAGTCCTCTGGCAGCGTCCGTGCATAGGCGGGCGGGGTCTGGGCAGATGCCGACCCGACCCAAATCGAGCCGGTCGGCATCCCAGCAGGTTTGGATCGTGATGTCGGCGGTCGTGACACCATCGGTGTGCCCGGCGCAGGCATCGTAGAGCAGGGCGAATTGGTCGTGGGGGAGGTCGAAGAGGGTTCCTCGTAACTGTGTGG
>SKZG01000147.1 GCA_007127495.1 Planctomycetales bacterium | reverse complement strand
TATCGGCTGCCCGTCCCTGGTTTGCGGGGGCGAATTGCGCTGGGTCAAGAGGGCACCAGCCCCCGTCGGTCCGCCAACTACCGATTCAAGCGAGGATTCACGGATGTCCAGAAACGCCACTGCCGTCGTCGGCCTGCTTGTGCTGGCGGGTCTCTTGTCTGTCAGCGGATGTAGCACCAGCCAAGGGTTCAATATCGGGCTCCTCGGATACCCGATCCCCGTGTCGCCGTTCTTCCAAGACCGACTGGAGGACAACTTCCACAATAAACTGCGGTACGAGCGCGTGCCCATCCTGGGGCCGATCACCTCAGGACCCCATCGTGCCCTCGATCCGCCGTCGGAAGACGAGATCATGCGCGCCCTGGAAAAGGCGAGACCCGTGCAGGGCGGGCTGCCGCTATTGCACGAGGTGCAGCGGAACAATGTCAGGATCATTGTGGATCAGATTGCCGACTACGTTGACCCGCCGCGGGTTTATCCGCTCATCGGCCCGGCCCAGTTGCACCATGCCCACTACAAATGCACCATCTACTTCACAGAGGTCACTCGGGTGGGCTGGCCCATTCCCTACACCACCGAGGAAGAGGTCCAGGAAGTGATCTACATCGACCATAACCATTTGCACATGGTCGGAAACATCGATGGCGGTCCCGGCAGCAACTATTAGTGCCTCGAACAGCAATCCTGGCACACGTTCGGGTTCTTCCCGGCAACCGCTCGACTGCAAGGCGTCAGTCAGGCCGGTTTGGGATGCCCTGCTGACTCGGACGATGAGAAACCAACCCCAGCCCGGCTTGTTCGCCGGCGCTGGGGTTTCGGCGTGAGAGGGGATGTCGCCACTTGAAGGCCTCGCGACCTGTGAGGCCGGGAGGCTCGGACCGCATCCCATCCCCCCCCGTCGAGGGGGCCACAAAGAGGCGCCTTGTCCGGGCCGAGGCGTCGGCGTTACAATCGAAAAGGTAGGGCAACAGGAAATACCACACTTCCGTTTCTAGGTGCAGGCTGCTTGAATGTTGTAGGCACGCGCCGTGTGCCGTCCCTGAAACAAAGGATGCCTGCACCTGCTAGAGACGGAAGAGCCGAAAATACGGCAACGGGCTGCCTCTGCGAGGCGCCCGACAAAGAGGATAGGCATGGCTTCTTGCGGTACACGGCTCCACGAGCGGAAAATTGGGCTGCGAATGCTGGCCGTCCTGGCCTTGTTCACTGCCGCCGGCCCGGCGCTTGCCGTACCCGGTGACGACCAGTACGCCGTAGCCGCCGGCCATTATGCCCGGCAACTCTGGAAGCTTGCCGCCGAGGAGTTCGAACTCTTTCTCGAACACTATCCGGAACACCCTCGGGCCGGCCAAAGTGTCTTCTTCCTGGCCGAGGCCCTCTTGCAGTCGGGCGCCACGGAGCAAGCTGAGACCCGATTTCGCCAGTACCTGGAGCGCGAACCCGAGGGGCGATACGCCGGACCTGCGCTGTTCCGCGCGGGTGAGTCGGCCTACCTGCTTGGCAACACGGCTGCCGCCTGGACCGATTTGCGCCGATTCACCGCCCAGCATCCCGATGACCCGCTCAACGCATTTGCCCTGCCCTACCTGGGCGACCTCGCCATGGGTGAGGATGCGTTCGAGACGGCTGCCGGCTTGTTTCGCCAGGGGCTGGAGCGGTTCGCCGACGGTCCACTTGCCAACGATTGCCGCTACGGGCTGGCCCGCGCCTTGGAACGCCTCGAGCAACCGGAGGAGGCTGCGAAACTATACTTGCAGGTGGCGGCCAATCGGGAAAGCCCCTTGGCCGGCGAGGCCCAATTCCACTTGGGAGTCTTGCAGTTTCTGCGCGGCCGGCACGAGGCCGCCCTCGATACTTTGGCGGCGTTCGAGGACGACTTCAGCGACAGTGCGCGTAGGCCCCAAGCCCGATTGACGCGCGGCTGGGCCCTGATGAAGCTGGGACGCGCCGGCGAGGCCCTCCCCTGGTTCCAGCGCGTTGCCGACGACGCCGAAATCGGCGTGGAAGCCCGCTATTGGGCAGGCCTTGCCCAGCGCGAGCTGCGCCAGTGGCAGCGAGCCGCCGAGACCCTCCTGACAGCCGCTGAAGTCGATCCGGAGCATTCGTTGCTCGCGGCGATCCATTACTATGCGGGCGATTCTCTCATGCTGGCCGGCGACGTTGCCGGCGCCGCGCAGCAGTTCGACCGTGTGATCGCCATGGGCGACGAAGGGAACCCGTGGCTCGACGACGCGGTATGCGGAAAGATCCAATTGGCCCTGAATGCCCGCAACCACCAGGTCGTCGAGCGCGAAGCGAACCGGTTTCGCGAGGCCTTTCCAAACAGTCCGCTACGGGAGCAGGTCACTCGCATGCTGGCTCGTGCCCTGGTGGAGCAACGCAAGTTCGCCGCCGCCGTGGAACGGCTGGAACCCATGGTCGCAGCCCGGACGGACGGGCCCGAGGCCCTGGAGGACCGCTACCTTCTGGGCGCCGCGATGGAAGGCCTGCGCCGATTCGACGACGCGTTGCAGGTGCTCGGGCCTGTGCTCGAGCAAGCCGAAGGAAAACTCCAGGCCGACGCGCGGCTCGTCGCTGGTTCCTCGCTATTGGCCCTGAAACGGTACGCTGAGGCGACGGCGCCGCTGGAAACCTACCTTGCCGGCAACCCGGAAGGCGACTCCGCCGTCCGTGCGCGGGGCGCCCTGGCCATCGCCTACGCAAGAACAGGGAAGCTGGACGAAAGCGAATCGCTTTTTGCAGGGCTGGTCGAGAACCAGCCCGGGCATCCGCTGCTGCCGCCCGTTGCCGAGCAACTGGCCGAGGCGGCTTATGCAGCCGGCCGCGCCGAATGGTCAGCAACGCTCTTCCGCTGGCTGGGGCGCCACGGCGGAACGGCCGAGTACCGGCAGAAGGGACTTTCCGGCGCGGCGTGGAGTTACTACAAGATGGGCAACCTTGCTGAAGCGTCGGCCCAGTTCGCAGAGTTGCTCGATTCGGATCCGCCTGCCGCCATGGCCGCGGAGGCCTTCCTCGCGCGCGGCCGAATTCTCGAGGAACAAAGCCGGAGCGACGCTGCCTTGGCTATGTACGAACAAGTGGTTGATAACCACGGCGACTCGAAAGAGTATCCGTCGGCCCTGCTCGCCGCCGCGCGATTGCGCCGCCACCTCGATCAGCACCAGCGCGCTGCGGTCCTGTATCAGCGGCTGGCCGGCGAATTCCCGGAACTGCCCGAACGCGACGCCGTCCTCTACGAATGGTCGTGGGTTCTCTTCGACGAGCAGGACGTGGACGCCGCGAATGCCCTGCTTGTTCAGTTGCGCGCCGAGTACCCCGAAAGCCGCTACTGGGCTGACGCCACCTACCGGCTGGCCACCCGAAGGTTCCAGGCGAAAGACTACGCCGCCGCCGCCCAACTGGCTGAGGAGGTTCTCGGCGCAGGCGTTCGCGGCAATATCGGCGAGCACGCCCTCTACCTGCTGGCCCGAATTGCGGCCGCCGAGGCGGAACGGAACGACCGGTGGCACGTGGTGCGCGAGCGTTTCGACCGGCTACTCGAGGAGTTCCCGAAGACCCCCATGCGGCTCGTGGCCGAGTTCTGGATTGCCGAAGCGCTGTACCGGCAGCGCGACTACCAGGAATCGTTGGTCGAGTTCAACCGGCTGGCACAACGGACCGAAGGGCAGAAAGGCGACTGGCTTGCGATGATTCCCCTGCGCCAGGCGCAACTGCTGGCGCACCAACGCCGGTGGAACGAAGCCTACGCCGTTGCCGCACAAATTGCCCGGAAGTTTCCGACGTTTCCCCAGCAATATGAGGCCGACTACGTCCTGGGCCGGGCCATGGCCGCCCGCGGCGAGTTCGACGCGGCACGCAAGGCGTACCAACGCGTTATCCAGTCGGAGCACGGCGCCAAAACAGAGACCGCGGCCATGGCCCAATGGATGATCGGCGAGACCTATTTTCATCAGAAACGGTACGACGTGGCCATGCGAGAATACCTCCGGGTGGCTCGGCTGTACGCCTATCCTCAATGGCAAGCGGCCGCCCTTTTGCAGGGGGCTCGATGCCGGGAACTGCTAGGCGAGCCGCAAGAGGCGGCGAAGTTGTACGCCGAAGTGATCGAAGAATATGCCGAGACCCCCTTTGCCGAAAAAGCAGCGGAACGGCTCGAAGCCGCGCGGTCCGGCAAATCGGCCTCCGTTTCCGCCACGGGCCGATGAATCGACACACGACACACCACGTGAACCGTCCAAGGGAGCAAAGAACATGACATGCCCATCGCGAACATGTGCCAACCGGCGACGATGGTTGGCCGCGTTACTGGCGCTCATTCCCGCCGCCGTTCCCAACTTGGCCGTGGGCCAGCCGGCGC
>SKZG01000390.1 GCA_007127495.1 Planctomycetales bacterium | reverse complement strand
TGGTGGGACTCGTTCCACTCGGCCCACCCTACAGCCTCGGCCCACGCTACACGAATATTCCGGGCTAGTCGGCTTCGCCCGGCTCCAGCCCTTCCGCGGAGTACGCCACCTTGGCGTCGCCGAACACGGCTTCGAGTTCCGCCAGGTCTGGATTGCCATATTGCCCGCTTCCTGACTCCCCTCGAGTTCAGTAAGGTCGCCGAGGCTATTCTTTCAGGCAGCGTCCGATTTGGCGGACGGCCTGACGGAGCCGTTCTTCGTTCTCGACCAACGCCATTCGCACAAACCCTTCCCCCGCTTGCCCGAAGCCCCCGCCGGGGCTGACGGCCACGTCGCCTTCCTTCAGGAGCTTCATGGCGAACTCGATGGAGGTCATTTGGGTGGACCATCGTTCGGGCATTTTCGCCCAAACGAACATGGTGGCCTTGGGCGACTCGACCGGCCAACCGAGGCGTCGAAGCCCACGGCACAACACGTCGCGGCGGCTTTGATAGATACGTGCTTGTTCCTCGACGGCCGCATCGGTTTGCCGCAAGGCGACGATCGCGGCGACCTGAATGGGCCGGAACATGCCATAATCGTAGTAACCCTTGATCGTGGCCAAGGCGCGCACCATGGCGGCGTTACCGGCACAGAAGCCCACACGCCAACCGGCCATGTTGTAGCCCTTACTCATCGTGGTGAACTCAACCCCGACCTCGCGGGCTCCCGGCGCGGCCAGAAAGCTCGGAGCCCGGTAGCCGTCGAAGGTGATGTCGGCATACGCCAAGTCGCTAATCACCATAAAGCCGTAGCGACGGGCGAGCTTGACCACCTCGACGTAGAACTCGGGCTCGACGCATGCGGTCGAAGGGTTGTGCGGGAAGTTGACCACCAACACTTTCGGTCGGGGGAATAGGTGTCGGCAGGTGTAGTCGACATTGGCGAGGAACCGCTCCGGGTTGGCCACTTCCAGCATGATGGTGTTCGCCGCCGCCATGGCCACAGCATAGACATGTGCGGGGTAGGACGGGGCGGGAACGATCGCCGTATCGCCGGGTCCTAGTAAAGCCAGGCACATGTGGCTGAATCCTTCTTTCGACCCCAGGCAGACGAGCACCTCACTTTCCGGGTCGAGACGGACGCCGTGGTATTTGAGATATTTTGACGCGACCTCGCGCCGCAGGCCCAGAATACCACGCGACTCAGCGTATCCGTGGCCTCGCGGCTCGCGAGCGGCCTCGGCCAGCTTGTCGATCACGAGGTCCTGAGGAGGATCACTCGGATTGCCCATCCCCAAGTCGATCACATCGGCGCCTGCCCGCCGCTTCTCGTACATCAGCCGATTGATCTCGGCGAATAAGTACGGGGGCAGTCGGTGGATCCGTTCGGCCACTGCAATTGTAAAGCCCCCAGAAGGCGGGGCGCTGTCGGTATCTATGCGTTCCTTATGCATACGCTCCACGATACCCACCGAGCCGCATTTTGAAAAGCGGGTCAGCGCCAAGAGAATGGAATCACCGCGGGACAGCTTGGAGGCTTAGGCAGGCCTTGCGGGCAGGGCGGTTTGGTCGAGATGACGCCCGATCCAGTCTTCCAGCTCTTTCCAGTCGACCGGTGGAAGCTGGTCGCGGTCGGGACGAAGCTTGGTAGCCCCCTTGACGTACACGTGAATCATTTCGGAAGTCTGCTTCTCCGTGTTCCAATGCAGCAAGATACGGATGCAATGCCGGAGCGAGCCCGGCACTTCCAGTTCGTGGTAACACATTAAGGCCACGTCCAGCCAGCCAAGCTGCCGCGCGGCTAGGGCGGGGAACTCGGCGTTCAGGTCGGTGGTGGTGGTGAACACCGCGCTGGCCACGTCCTCCGATGCGATGCCGTTGGCACGGATCATCAGCGCAAGAAGCTGCCGCGTGGCTTCCAGGATGCTCTCTCGCGTGTTTTCCTCCGCAGTCGTGGCACCACGTACCCCTCGGCAAGGCATACGCTTTCTCCTTGGGTTTTCGGGGCATGGGGAGCCGGCCCATGCCAAATACGGCACTTTCCTATATTCGGCCCGAGCGGTGACAATCAAATAGAGACCCACCCCGTGCCGCCATCGAAAGGGCGGCCATCTGCAACCGCGACACCGGATTGCACCAAATACCTGTCAACCGGCCACCTTGATATGCACCTTTGGGGCCGCCGGGGGCTGTTTCGGCACTTGCAGCGTCAGGATCCCATGCTCATAGCGGGCATCGATGTTTTCGATATCGGCACCTTCGGGCAAGGCCACACTTCGGCGAAACGTGCCGTAACGCATTTCGCACCGGCAGCCTTTCGACCGTTCGGGCCGAGGTGCCTGACACTTCTCGCCGGAAACGACCAAGCGCGTATCGGTTGCGGTCACGTCAATTGCGTCAGGGTCCACGCCGGGAAGCTCGACCCGAATGACCACCGCGTCATCCGAGTCGATCACTTCCACCGCCGGCACCCACTTCCCGTGTGAACCGAACGGCCACTCGACCCCCTCAAGCGGCTCGCGCACGTAAGCGTCGAACAGCTTGTCGATTTCGTGACGCAGGCCGGCCAGCGGAGCCGGCTGACCTGGGTCGCCTTCCTGCCGCTTGGCTTGCCAAGGAATGAAGCTCTTCATTGCTTTCCTCCGCAGTTCCAGGGAGCCTTCTCGACCGATCCGATCAAACTCCGGGATCGTTGCACTCGGCAGGCCGTTGCCGGCCGATTAAGCAGTGGCCACGGCGATTCGTCGCGGCTTGACGGACTCGGCCTTCGGCAAGTGCAAAGTGAGCACTCCGTTGGCATATTCCGCCGAAATCTTCGAGGCATCGACCGCCTCGCTCACCTGAAAGGTGCGCCAGTAGTCGCCTACCCCGTACTCGCATAGCAGATATTCAGCCTCAGGTTCTCGGCGGTCCGGAACGGGTGCGTGAATAGTCAACATCCCGTCCTCGAATCTTACGTCGATCTGCTCGCCGCGTGCGCCGGGCATGTCGGCCAGAACCAGGATTTCGTCTTCCCGCTCGACAATATCGCAGTTGGGCCGGAAGAATTGTCCGCTACGGGTTCGCTCCGCGCCTTCTGGGTGGTCTGCCGGTTTCTTGTTAATTTCTGATTGAAGGGGCATGATCAACTCCTTATGGTTCATTCTATACCAAAACACAAGGGGCCTGCCTGCTTTTTCGCTCTGGCCTATGCTACCGTCGTGCGCAGCCGCCACGCGGCACCCAGGGCGAAAATGCGTTGGTTGGCCCTACTGGGTGGCTTGGCTCGCCGCCGCTACCTTGATCTTACGCGGTTTGGCCTCCTCCGCTTTCGGCAAGGTAATCGTCAGTACACCATTGTTCAACTCGGCTTGGACGTTGTTGCCGTCTACTTCAAAGGGCAGCCGCAGGGTTCGCGTGAAGGAACCGACCGGCCGTTCGCGCCGGTGGTAGGTCGCGCCTTCCTGCAAAAGGTCGGGACGTTCAATCCGTATGGACAACTCGCCGCCGGCCACGGAAATGTCAATGTGGCCGGAATTGACGCCCGGCACTTCCAACTCGGCCGTGAGTGCGTCGGCTTGTTCCCAAAGGTTCACCGCCGGTTGTCCGCGCCCCTCCGCCGACCACAGTCCTGCAGCAGGCTGCCCAAGAAAGCCGGTCAGCAGGCGTTCCATTTCGTCGCGTAACTGGGCCACCGGGTGGCGCATTCCACGATAACGTAAAGGCATAACGTTCCTCCTTTGAAAAGGGTGCTTTACGGAAAGCGATATGCAAACCCGATGCCAACCTGATTTTCCGTGCGCATCTTGTTTCCCAGACAGGGTTTGCGACGTTTCTTGGCGGTGTGCCTTTTCTGAGGTCTGCCAAAATGACAGAATGAAATCCCGCCTCCATCTTACACAAGGCCTATTCCTTCCCCCCTAATGGGTAATTTCCGAGCGTCGCAGTGGCACGGCCGGACCTTATGTTGACTTTTGTTGGTTGTCGGGTGAGCGTCTGGGAGCTATAATCAGCACTTAACGATTGTAAAGCGATGAATGTTTGCCTAATCGTTCTCTGCCGACTCTTTCCCAACTGGCGGTCCCGAGTGGCCGATACGCAATTGGGGGCGACTAGGCGGTTTGTTATTGGAGTTATGGTGCTATGCGTTTTGAACTGATCGACCGCATTGTCGAGCTGCAGCCCGGCGCCCGCATTAAGGCGATCAAGAACCTGACCATGGCCGAAGAGTACTTGGCCGACCACTTTCCGAATTTCCCGGTGATGCCGGGTGTGCTCATGTTGGAGGCACTAACCCAGGTTGGCGCCTGGCTGATCCGGGTCACTGAGGATTTTGCTCACAGCATGATCGTACTGCGTGAAGCGAACAATTTGCGATACGGGCAGTTTATTCAGCCCGGC
>SKZG01000254.1 GCA_007127495.1 Planctomycetales bacterium | reverse complement strand
CTGACCTCGAAACGCCAAACCGCCTACCAAGAATACCGCCAAGCCACCGCCACCTAACAAACGAGCGTTACAATGCAATTCCGACGATAAAACCATTTCATCAGGCCACCCGAGGGCCGTCCGCATGGGGGGGCGACCGACTCGTAGATGGCCGCCGCGGTCGCAAAAGTGGGCTGTTCTGCAGGCCCCTTCCACGCAGCCGCTCGGGCTGCTATACTACAGTTTTCCGGTCACCGTATGCCTGCCGGGTCGGCTGGAGCGATGCGGTGGAGCCGACGGCGCGGAAAAGCCCGCCATCGGAACGATGCCTGAATTGAACCCCTAAAACGGCCAGAAGCCAACCCTACAAGCCATGTCGAAACCACAGCATAAGATCAAAAAAGCCAATCACGGCAAGCGACCCGCCAACTCGCAGCAGCGCAAGCGCAAGCGTCAAACCGTTCGGACGTGAGCAAGGTGGCAATCCCGCGCGTACGTTGTGTCTCGGCAGATGGGGCACGGAGCGGTCCGCTCCCGCCTGCCGGGGCAGATCCATCAGGCACCCTTAACCGATAAGGAGTCGGGCGTGGCCAAGAAACCGCTGATCCTCGACTTCGCCGATTACGACCTCAATCGTGTAATCGCAGACATAGAAGAAATTCGCCGATACAACCCGCAACGCTTCGAAATGGAACACCTCACGGCCATTTGCCATGAGGACACCAAGAGGCACGTGGTGGTTGGCTATAAGGATCTGGGCCCCGACGAGTTTTGGGCGCGCGGACACATGCCCGGCATGCCGCTGATGCCCGGCGTCATTATGTGTGAGGCCGCCGCCCAGGTGGCCGGGTACTACTGCAAGAAGCACGACCTGCTGGAGGGAATGGTAGGGTTTGCCGGCCTGGAAGATGTCCGGTTCCGGGGCGTTGTCCGGCCGGGCGACCGGTTTGTCGTGGTCGCGAGGTTGTTGAAACATCGACGGCAGATCATGACCTCCGAGTTCCAGTGCTTCGTTGGCCAAAATTTCGTGTGCGAAGGCGTCGTCAAGGGAATGAGCCTCCCGGTCGACCTGCTCACGGCCGAAAGTGCGTAGTACCAAAACATGTTCTTCCCGCTCCATGATGACAACCCCACCCGGCGTACGCCGTTTGTCACCTACAGTATCATCGCCCTGAACGCGCTGGTTTTTTTCTGGACGCTGCAACTGGACCCGGTCGAACAACTCCAACTGAACATCACGCGAGGATTCATCCCCGCCCGCATTGGGCAGCTTGTCGAACCGGAGCCGGTTGAGGTCCCGCTCACGCCCGCCCGCCGCGATCCTTTCGGCCGCGTCATTCCTGCCAGGTCCGTTGAGTTGCCACCCGACCGGCAAGAAATTCTGCTCTCGCTGTTGACCTGTATGTTCTTGCACGCCGGGCTATGGCACCTGCTGGGCAATATGTGGTTTCTCTGGCTGTTCGGCAACAACGTGGAAGACCACTTGGGGGTGGTCCTGTTCACCGTGCTGTACCTGGGCGGCGGCTTGTTGGCGACGGGGTGCCACTGGCTGACCGATCCCGCGGGAACGACTCCGGTTATCGGGGCCAGCGGGGCCGTGGCCACCGTGCTGGGAGCGTATTTCGTCACCTGGCCCTGGGCGCGCATCTATACGCTGGTCTTCTTGTTCATCTTCATTACCGTGATCCACGTGCCGGCCGTGATCGTGCTGGGCGCATGGTTCCTTGGCCAGCTTCTTGCCGGCCATCAAGCCTTGCAGGCCGGCGAGGCCCACGGCGTTGCGTGGTGGGCGCACATAGGCGGATTCGTGGCCGGATTCGTCCTCATGCCCTTGTTCGGCGCCCTTGTCGGAGCCACGAGGGAACCGCAAGGCCATTACGGCTCGGACGATCGGTAGGTGGTGCTCATGGGCCGGCGCGCACTCCGCCGTATCGATCCGAACCTGGACCTCTCAGGCTGGTTGGCGGAACTCGACGACCTTCCACAGCCGGCCACCGCTGCCGCGATGTTCGGGCGCGAAGCGCCGTTGGAAGTGGAGGTCGGGTCGGGAAAAGGGCTCTTCCTACGTACCGCCGCCGCCGAGTACCCGCACCGATGCTTCCTCGGTGCCGAGGTCGTGCACAAGTACGCACGATTCACCGCCGCAGGGCTTGCCCGGCGCGGGCTTACCAACGCGAAGGTGCTCGCCGGCGATGCCCTGCGCCTCTTTGCGGAATGGCTGCCCGACCAGTCCGTCGCCGCGGTCCACGTGTACTTCCCCGACCCCTGGTGGAAAGCCCGCCATCGGAAGCGTCGCGTGATGCGGGAATCGTTCGTACGCGACGTGGAGCGGGTGCTCGAGCCCGGCGGGGGCCTGCACTTCTGGACCGACGTGGCCGAGTACTTCGAGGCATCGCTCGAAGTGCTCGCAACGTGCAGCCGCCTCGTCGGCCCTTTGCCGGTGCCCGAACGGGCCGCCGAACACGAAATGGACTACCGCACGCACTTCGAACGGCGCATGCGCCGGCACCGGGCGGCGGTCTTCCGTAGCGAGTTCCGAAAAACGCCGCTACCGAGTACTTGATCGGTCGGAACGGATGACCACCAGCGGTGTGGCGCTGCCCATCCAACGGTCCGGGTAGTGGCCGTGGTTGGAGGTCCACCGGGGCGAATAGTCGCCGTTGAACGGATCGCTGCTGGCCCGCGGCCGGCTGTTGGACATCCCGAACCAGCGCATCGCCGCCAATCGGTTTTGGCGCTGTGCGGCGCGCGCTTCGGCGTGCCGGCGCACCGCGGCGGCCGGATCGTCTTGCTGCTGCTGGTACTGCTCGTAAAACCACATTTCGGGTGTAGGCTGAAGTTCGCCCACGGCAATCCGGGCCTCTGAATTGCTTCTCTGCGCGGCCTCGGGTCGCCCCAGACGCTGCGCACGTGCCGTGCCGGCCGCCAACACGGTCAGCAGGAACACACCGATGATGATTCGGCTCATGGATACCCCCCTTTTGGCATGTGTGTGAAGACTCCCTATTAGGGCTCTTCCGTTTCTAGGTGCAGTCACCCTTTGTTTTCGGGACGGCACAGCGGCGTGTGCCTACTACATTACGCGGCCTGCACCTACAAACGGAAGAGCCTATTAGAGGATTCGGCTTGTAGGGGTGGTTCGGATTAGAGCGATTGCAACCATTCACCGGGTCTTACCTACGCTGTGTACTGCGGCCGAGGCAATTTGACAGCCGGTACCCTCCCATGGTAGGATGAAAATGCAATTCGCTTTCCGTAGGATGGGCTTTAGCCCGTCAAAGCGAAGACGGACAAGAATGACCATCCTACAAAAGCGCAAGAACGGCACGCGGCGAGTTTAGCAGGCACACGCCGTGTGCCGTCCCTGAAACGGAAGAGCCGCCATTTTCCCACCTCCCGCTCGCCGGTCCGGAACTACGACTTGCCGGCGGGCATGGCACTCAGAATAGGGAACGTACGATATGAGCAAATTATCACGACGACAATTCATGGCCACCAGCGCAGTCGCGGCAGGCGCCACGTGCCTGGTGCCTGCCAGGTGTGCCGTGGCGGCAGAAGACGCTACGATTGCCAAGTACGGCGGGTTTCGAGTCGGTATTCAAAGCAATGTCCTCAGCGCGCTCGGCGCGGAATTGGAGCCGATGACCCAGCATATCGCCGACCTGGGCCTGCATTGGGTGGAGTTCGCTCACTGGCACTACGCTGTGACGCAAGACGCTGCTCGGATTGCGGAAGTGCAGGCCTTGCTGGCGCGCCGCAACCTGAAAATGGAGGCCTATTTCCTGGGCGAAATCGGTCCCGACGCTGAGAAACTGCGGCACACGTTCGAATTCGCCCGCAACAATGGCGTTTCGGTGCTGGTCGGGCAACCGACCGAGGAGGCGTTCCCCCTGCTCGACGCGCTGGTCAAAGAGTTCGAAATCAAAGTCGCCGTTCACAATTATGGACCCGGCCATCGCTTCGATCGGATCACCGACCTGCTCAAAGCCGCCGCACCGTGGGACTGGCGCATCGGCTACTGCCTCGACACGGGCCATGCCATGCGGTCGGGCGAGCCGCCGATCGATGCCGTTCGACGCCTGGGAAGCCGGCTGTACGGCCTCCACCTGCGCGAACACGAGGCGGTCCGCCGCGATCCTCAGCCGCCCGAAACCATCATCGGTGAGGGCGCCCTCGACCTGAAGGCCCTATGCCGGGCCCTGCGCGACGTAGGGTTTTCGGGACCCCTGTCGCTGGAAGTGTACTACAACCGAAAATCGCCCATCGAGCCGCTTCAGCGAAGCCTGGCGAACTTGGCGGAGGCGGCCCAGGCCACGGCCTGAAACTCGGAACCGGAGGGTAATGAACCATGAAGAAGCATCGTCAACCCGCGCATCGGTCTACCCGGCGAACCTTCCTTTCCCAGG
>SKZG01000351.1 GCA_007127495.1 Planctomycetales bacterium | reverse complement strand
CTTGCGGCATTTCGAGCAGCATGGCGACGTGTGCCCGGCCAACTGGCAGGAAGGGGACGAAGCCATGAAGCCCAGCGCAGAGGGCGTGGCCGAGTACCTGGCCAAGCACGCTGGTTAGTGCAGCGGGGTACGCCGCGTGCCCTTGCACAATTGCAATTTCGCGAATGTTTGTGATCCTGACCGATATCCTCTGGCAAATGTGGCTGGTATTGGGCCAGATGGCTCCGTATCTGATCCTGGGCTTTCTCGTAGCTGGAGTGCTATCGGTGTGCATCGCACCGCAGTGGGTTGAGCGGTGGCTGGGTCGGCCGGGCATGCTGCCGGTTTTCACGGCCGCAATGGTCGGCGTTCCGTTGCCGCTCTGCTCCTGCGGGGTCATTCCCGTGGGCGCGTCGATCCGCCGGCACGGGGCAAGCCGGGGTGCCACAACGGCGTTCCTCCTCTCGACGCCGCAAACCGGGGTCGATAGTATTTTGGTCACCTACGGGCTGATGGGGTTCGTCTTCGCCGTCTTCCGCCCGCTGGCCGCCCTGGCTACGGGAATCGTTGGTGGAGTTCTCGTGCAGTGGGCCGAACGCGGCGCCGTCCAGAACGTGTCTGCTCCGAACGAGCCGCGAGCAGATTGCCGGGACGAGTGTTGCAGCGATGCCGTGCTGCGCAGTGCCGTGCTGCGCATCCTGCGGTATGGGTTGGTGACTTTGCCCCGCGACATCGGCCCGGCCTTGCTGGTGGGCGCAGCGGTTGCGGGGGCGATTGGCGCGCTGGTGCCGCCCGGCCAGCTCAGCTATATTCTCGGCGGCGGCTTCGTCGCCATCCTCGTGATGATGGCCGCCTCGGTACCGGTGTACGTTTGCGCCACCGCGACGGTGCCCTTGGCGATTGGGCTGATCCATGCGGGCGCGTCGCCGGGTGCGGCCCTGGCCTTCCTCATCGCCGGGCCGGCCACCAATGCCGCCACGATCGCCACCATTTGGAAGGTGCTCGGGCGGGCCACCGCCGGAATCTATCTGGCTACGGTCGGCGCTAGTGCCGTGGTGTCGGGACTGCTGATCGACGGCCTTTTCCCCGGTCTGGCCGAAGCCATGCCGGCTGTGTCGCATCTGCAGCAACACGCGCCCGTTGGTCTGGTGGCCCACCTGGGGGCCGCCGGGCTGTTAATCATCTTGACCGTCTCATTTCTTTTCGGCGCCCGGCTGGAAAGAAACCACAGAAAGACTTGAAAACGCCATGCATACACGCCTTTTTGACGACATCGACTGGGTCGGCTACGTCGACTATCCCATTCGCGATTTCCACAGCTACGACACGGAACGCGGCGCCACGTACAATGCCTACCTGGTGCGCGACGCAAAGACGGCCTTGATCGATACGGTCAAAGCCCCCTTCGCCGACCACCTACTGCGTAACGTGGCCGAGCTGACCGACTTGGCCGCCGTCGATTACATCGTGTGCAATCATGCCGAGCCGGACCATGCCAGCGCCCTGCCGCGCATCGTGGAGGCGCTGCCGCAGGCGAAAGTGGTGTGCGACCGCCGCTGCCGCGACACACTCGCCGCGTACCACGACGTTGCCTCGTGGCAGTTTGAGCTTGTCAAGACCGGCGACCGGATTTCCTTGGGACGGCGCACGCTGGACTTCGTCGAAACGCCCATGGTCCACTGGCCCGAGTCGATGGTCACCTACGTGCCGGAGGACAAGCTGCTCTTTTCGATGGACGCCTTCGGGCAGCATTATGCCACCTCGCAACGGTTCGACGATGAGCTTTTCCTGCCCACCATCATGTATGAGGCGAAGAAGTACTACGCCAACATTGTGACGCCATGGGGCAAGCAGGTGTGGGCCACGTTGGAGAAGGCGGCCCACCTTCCGCTGTCCATGATTGCCCCCGCACACGGCGTAATTTGGCGTACCCACCTGAAAACGATCCTCGACGCCTACGCCGGCTGGGCCGCCGGCCGGATGAAGCCCAAGGTGCTTGTCATTTACGATACCATGTGGGAGAGCACGGCGCAACTGGCTGACGCGATTACCGAGGGCGCGACGCAGCCGGGGGTCGAGGTGATGCCCATGCACGTGCGCCGCACGTCGCTGACGCGCCTTGCCACCGAGGCCCTCGACTGTGCCACGATGGCGCTGGGCAGCGCCACGCTCAACCGCGGCATGATGCCCGCCGCCGCAGCCGCGCTGAACTACCTGGAGGGCCTTCGCCCGGTAGGCAAGGCCGCCATGGCCTTCGGCTCCTACGGGTGGGGGAAGGGAGCGCCGGAAGCCATTGATCGGTGGATCGACGAGATGCCCTGGGAAAAGCTGCGCGGGCCGCTCCGCTGCCAGTACCGGCCCACGCCTGCCCTACTCGAGGAAGGTCGTGCCGCCGGGCGCCTACTAGCCCAGAAAGCAAAAGAGCTTGCGGACGGCGCGGGCTGAATCGATACGAACAAACCGCCCCCTGGTCGGTCGCAGCCGTAGACGGTTAGGATCAGTAAAGAAATAACCGTCGCTTTTTCTTCCCCCTCACCCTACCCTCTCCCACCGAGGGAGAGGGGACATCGGACAGTCATTGCTTTACCGGTCCTTACCACGGTTACTCGCGGGTCGGGCCTGCCTGGCACGGGACGCCAGGGTGGGCTATTGAAGCGTCCTGCAGCGCAGGCAGACCCGGAGCCGCCCTCTACACCACCGTGGGGCGGGCGACTCGCCGCGAGCAAGGAGATGAACCAAGTGTCCATCGGCAAACCAACTGGGCAAGGCCCTCGTCAACACCGCGGCTGAACTCCAGGAAGGCCTTCAGTTTCACTCGGATTGGCGGATCCCAGCAATGGCGTGCCATGGTCAATACCGGCGCAATTTGGGGGCCATATTCCGGCATCGTTCGTCTCCTTCGTCCACGATCTCGGTTCGCATCGACGGGTAACCATTCACGGGGCATTGTCGCGGGCAGTTTGCCCCGCTGCGTGCGAAGTGGACAGTCGCCCGTGAACGGCTCCGCACCCCTGCTCCTGCTAGTACTACGGAGCGCTCACCCCGAGGGTTCGGAAGCGGCGTGGATTTCGGCCCTTCCGTTTCTCGGCCCAGACCGCTTGCATGGAGTCAGGGCCTACACCGTGTACCGCCTTGGGGGTAAGGGCAGGGCCGAACAATGTTGGTATTGGGCACCCAGATTCCCTTGAGGATCGGAAAAGAAATAACTGTCGCTCTTGCTTCCCCCTCACCCTACTCTCTCCCGCCGAGGGAGAGGGGACATCGGACAGTCATTTCTTTGCCGATCCGAATCCTTTCGACATCAGCCGGTCATGGATGTAACCGATACGATGCTTCCTGTAAGCAGGGGGCAACATTTCTGTCCTGTACGCACGACGAGTCGGCCCTGCGAATCGATGCCGACACAACGGCCGCCAACCCGCGGCGCCCGCTCCGTGTCAACGAGTTCGATGTTCTTGCCTGTCGGCCAATGGTGTTGCGAGTATTCCTGGAGCAGCTCATGGGCGGCTTTTTGGGATTTCACCGAAAAGACGCGGTGCATTTCACGGCCGATCTTGCATAGCACATCGGTGAGGTCCCAAGGGTTGCCGGTGAGTTCTCGGAGCGAGACAATTCGTTCACGAAGCTCCGCGGGCGCCTCGTTGCTACCGGCGTTGACGTTGACCCCCACACCGATCAGGTCAACCCGCTGCAAACGCTCGCAGAGCAGGCCGGCCGCCTTACGCCGGCCAACGACCAGGTCGTTCGGCCACTTCAGGCCGATCCTATCGCAGGCGGTGATCGGCACGAGTGCGCGCCGAACGGCGAGGCCGGCCAGCAACGGCACCAGACCGAACGCCACATGAGCATTCTGCACCACCACGAAGGTGGCGGTGATGTTGCCGGGCGCGGACCACCACGTGTTGGTTCCACGGCCCCTGCCGGCCGATTGAGAATCGGCAACAAACAGTGCCGGAGCACAGACCGCAGCGGACTGAGCCTCCAGCTTTGCCCAATCGTTCGTGCTGCCGGTCGCGCGCGTGTGGCGCAGTTCGAGCGGCCGCAGGCCGTCTGCGAGACGGCTCAAATCATACGGTTCGCCGAGCGCTTCGGGCATACCGGGTCCTAACCTTCCAGCACAACGAGCAGGTCGCCGGCAGCGACGATGCTTCCCGTTTCGACCAGCACCTCGGCAACGGTTGCATCCCGGGGCGCGTATACGGCCGCCTCCATCTTCATCGCCTCGAGCGACAGGAGTCCTTGCCCCTGCTTCACTTGGTCGCCCTTACTCACATTGACCCGGCTTACTTTGCCCGGCATGGATGCCGCCACGTGGTGAGGATTGTCCGGCTCGGCCTTGGGATGAACGTGCAGATCGCCCTCGACGGAATGATCGGAAACTCGCACCGCCCGCGGCTGGCCGTTGAGTTCGAAGAACACCGTTCG
>SKZG01000424.1 GCA_007127495.1 Planctomycetales bacterium | reverse complement strand
TTGATTCCGTTTCCCATTTTTCCCTGAAGGGAAGGAGTACACCATGTTCCATGCGTCGAATCCACCGTACCGAATGTTCTTCTTGTTCGCGTTGGGGCTAACCGCCGTTGCCCTGGCGGGAGCCGTCGGCTGGGCCGATGACGTCCAGCTACCGGACCAAACCTACATGCCTGTGAAGATCGACGAGGACTTCGAGACGATCAAGGCCCGTGATGTCGAGGCGAAGGCCGAGGTCATGCAGCGGCATCGGGAACTGCTCGAAGCGCGCTACGATTTGCGCGACGACCCGTCGGAGGTGATGATGTCCGGGGGCCGCCAGGCGGTGCAGCGGGGCATTCGCGTCCGGCTCCCTGAAGGGGTCACCTGGGACGAACTCAACGCCATGTCGCCCGAGGAGATCAAGCGGCGGAATCTGTTCCCGATGGGGTTCCGCCCATTGCCGCACGCCCACCACGAGACCGGAGGGCAAGTATTCCCGCAAAACCAGATCGACGCGATGCAGGAATTGGAGCAGCGGGACTTGGTGCGGTTCGACGTCGAGTTCGATTTGCCCGACCACCTCACGCCCGAGTTTCCCCCGCCCATCTTCCTGACCACTCGCCCGGACCTTGGCGACGTGTCGCAGGGCGAAGTACTTTCGATTAAGAACTTTTTCGGGATCATGAAGGGCAAGTTGACCCCGGTCCAAATGGAGGGGCTCCGGCTGCTGTTGACTCCGTTCCCGCAGCAGCAATTCAATATGACCGACGACCGCAAAGTGGCCGAGCCGAGCCTGGGGGTGACGTGCCTCGACTGCCACGCAAACGGCCATACCAATGCGGCCTTCCACCTCGATCCCGATACCCGGCCACAGGCAGCCCGCTCACGGCTCGACACACCGAGCCTGCGCGGGATGTTCAATCAGCAGATTCACGGCTCGAAGCGTTCGCTCCGCTCGATCGAAGACTTCACGGAGTTCGAGCAGCGGACGGCCTACTTCGACGGCGATCACGTGATTGCGGCGAAGAAGGGCGTGCATCTGCCCGACCGGGCCAGCCAGGTGGCCATGATGGCCCAGATGCAGAACATTTTCGATTTTCCGCCGGCCCCGAAGCTCGACGAATTCGGAAGGCTGCGCCCTGATAAGGCCACTCGGCAGGAGTTGCTGGGCGAACAGGTGTTCTTCGGCAAGGGGCGCTGCGATGAGTGCCACAAGCCGCCGTTTTACCTCGACAACCAGATGCACGACCTGCGCCTGGAGCGGTTCTATGACGCGGAAATGATCGCCGGCCAGTACAACAAGGCCGACGGCCCAATCAAGACGTTTACCCTGCGGGGAATCAAAGACTCGCCCCCCTACAATCATGACGGGCGGCTCCTGACGTTGGAGGACACGGTCGAGTTCTTCAACCTGGTGCTCCAGCTCCAACTGACGGAGGAAGAGAAGGAGGCCCTGACAGCATTCATGCGGTGCCTCTAAAAAATGCCGAATAAGACGTACCAGCAGGTCCGAGAGATATTGACCGATATCTGCCGCGTCTACGAGACGGCGGCCCGTTGCTGCGCGCGGGCTGCGGACACACCAAACGAGCGCCTGCGTTTATTGGCGGACTTCCTGCGAAGCGGAGAGTTAGGCACTTTGCACTTTCCGGGACAGAACCGACTACGAAACCCAAGCTATGGAGAGATCCGATGAAGACAATTACCAGAGAGCAGTTGAACGAGCGGCTAGCCAATGACGGAACACGCGTCGTCGAGGTGCTGGCGCCGGAGTATTACCGCAAGTTCCATTTGCCCAGCGCCGTCAACGTGCCGCTGGGGGACGACTTCGACGAGCAGATCCAGAAGGCGGTCCCCGACAAGGACCAGCCCGTAGTGGTGTATTGCCAGAATGCTGAGTGCCAAGCCTCGCCGAAAGCGGCGCGGCGCATGGAAGAACTGGGCTACCGGCAGGTGTTCGATTACGAAGAGGGCAAGGCAGATTGGAAGCAGGCAGGCCTTCCGGTCGAGGAATGAGGCGCCCCATGTGCAGCATCGCCATCTTCGGCAAAGAGCTTCAGGCGGTCATCCTCGACCTTGACGGGGTGATTACGCGCACCGCCTCGGTCCATGCCCGCGCTTGGAAAGCCATGTTCGACGACTACTTGCGCCGCCGCGCACCCGACGCGGCGAAAAGTCCAACCCCATTTTCCATCGAAGACGATTATCCGAAGTATGTCGATGGCAAACCCAGGTACGAAGGCACGCAATCGTTTCTCAGGGCGCGGGGTATCGATCTCCCCTGGGGGGCTCCCGACGACGAGCCCGGTAGGGAAACCGTATGCGGGCTGGGCAATCAAAAGAACGCCCTCTTCCACGGCCTCCTGCAAGAGGGCGGGGTGGAGGTCTTCCAGGACGCCGTGCGCACGATCCAGCAATGGCGATACACCGGCGTGAAGACCGCGCTGGTTTCGTCGAGCAAAAACTGCCGGCATATCGTCGACGCAGCGGGCATCGGCTCGCTCTTCGACGCGATGGTCGACGGCCTGGAGGCCGAACGCGATCAGATGCCGGGCAAGCCGCAGCCCGACGTGTTTCTACGCGCCGCCGAGAAGCTTGGCGTCCGGTCCGAAAATGCCGCGGTCTTTGAAGACGCCGTGGCGGGGGTCGCGGCGGGCCGCCGCGGGGGCTTCGGACTGGTGGTCGGTGTGGCTCGAAGCGGGCGGGCAAAACCCCTGCAGCAGGGCGGCGCCGACGTGGTTATCGCCTCCTTTGACGAAATCCCAGAAGACCCCCGCGATGGTGGGGTGGGCGGCCATCGCCCCCCTTCGGCGCTGGAACGCTTTGAACAGTTCCGGAAACAATGCTTGGACAAGCGCCTGGCGCTATTCCTCGACTACGACGGGACGCTGACGCCCATCGTATCGCGCCCCGAGGACGCGGTCATGGAAGACAACATGCGCCAGGCTGTGCGCCGGCTGGCCGAAGTGACCACGGTGGCAATCATCAGCGGCCGCGACCGCGCCGACGTCGAGTCGCTGGTCGACCTGCCCGACCTCGTCTACGCCGGCAGCCACGGGTTCGATATACGCGGGCCGGACCTGCGGCGGGAACATGAGGGTGGCCGTGCGGCGCTGCCGCAACTGGACGCTGCTGAAGAGGAGCTGGGACGTGATCTGGCGAATGTAAAAGGGGTGCAAGTCGAACGCAAACGATTCGCCCTGGCCATCCATTTTCGAAATGCGGCGGAGGAACAGATTGTCGAGGTACGCCAGGCCGTGGAAGAGTGGGCCGGCAGGCATCCGGAGCTGCGCATGCGAGGTGGCAAGAAGATTTTTGAATTGCAGCCGGATATCGACTGGCACAAGGGCAAGGCGGTCCTTTGGCTCCTGGAGGTATTGGGTTTGGATTCAGATGCCGTGGTACCGTTGTACATAGGGGACGACGAGACCGATGAAGACGCCTTTGCGGTGCTTGCAGATCGAGGGCTCGGCATTGTGGTGGGCGACGACACGCTGCCTAGCCATGCCGATTATTGGCTCGCCGACACCGGAGAAGTACAGCACTTTCTCGAAGCGTTGATTGACATGGTTGAAGAGGGAAATCGGTCATAGATTCCCATCTTGCAAGCGTTCAGAGGGCGACGGTTGCTGTTGGTCGCGCGGTCATGCGCGCGGTCATGACTCCGGCTCGGTTGGCAGGTCGCGTGGGTAGGGCAGCGGCGCGGTGGGTGGGAGCGCCTGGCCGTAGGTTTCCGCCCAAGCCTCGCGCTCCCGGTCCGTGGCGTAGTAACGCAGCCACACCTCGGGGTCGCCGGTCGGTCCGGTACAATCCCAATGCAGCCACGTGGCCGGCCAGTCCATCTTCTTCTCGCGCGCCGGAAGAATATCGCGAAAGATCAGGGTGTAAAGCTGGCGGTCACTCAGATGTTCCGTGAAATCGAGCAGAATCCGCTTCTGATACAGCTTTTCGACGAGCGCGCCAAGAATATTGGGAAGGTCTTCGTCGGAGAGCGATTCCGGGCGAGGCGGTCGCAATTCCGGTTCGAACCATCGGTAGATGGGCAGCACGGGCGCCTGTTCCCAGGCCAACATGCTAGCCAGGAAGTCGTTTTCAGCGGCCAGGGTGAGGTGCTGCACGTTTACGCGACTGATCGATTCGTCGAAGTATCGCTCCAGCTCGTCGCGCAACTCGGCATTGCGGAGCAAGAGTTCGACCTCTTCGGGATGTGGACGATTCAGACCCATCCAATGCGCCCCAGGCTTTTGATGTTCGGTTGATTTGACGGTCGCCAGACATTTCGAAGGCGTACCCGTTCACGGGGACGGTCGCCTTCCCGCACACATTTCGGGAACGGTGACACCGCGCCCCCATGCTTCGACTTTAGCAAAACCCGCCTCCGATGAAAAGCGTTTGCCACGGTTTGGACGCCAAGAAAAACAATTTTCCGCGACGGCGGCCGCTACGATCGCCAACTTCACGACAAAGCGAACCTGTAACCGTTCAGGAGCCGGACGCGGACGGGGCATTTTTCGGCCAAAACAACGTGATTGTTAGAGAAAGGCGGCGGCCGAAACCATGGGCCTCTCCGCTAGCCGACCGCCAACGTCACGACCAAGGTTGTTTCCACCTGAAAGCAAAGAGCCCAACAAAAGGGAAAGATCAGCCCGGACATTTCCCGGCGTCTTGCTCCAGATGCTGGATTCTTTCGAGCCGGCGCTGGTGCCGCCCCCCGTTAAATGGGGTATTCAGCCAAAGTTCGATCATCCCATCAATGAGCCGCTCGCCCAGAAGGTCGGCAGGCAAACACAGGATATTCGCGTCATTGTGCCGCCGGCTCATTTCGGCCGTGACATCGTCGTGGCAGGGTGCCGCCCGCACGCCGGGGAACTTATTCGCGGCAATGCACATCCCCAGTCCTGTGCCGCAAATCAGAATGCCGCGTTCCGCCTTGCCGGAACCGACGATCTTGCTTACTTGGGCTGCGATATCGGGGTAGTCGCATGCCTCGGGGGAAAAGGTACCCACATCCTGCACGGTGTGCCCGAGCCTCGCGAGCAATTCGCTTATTTTCGAACGGACATGGAATCCGCGATGGTCGCTACCGATGACGATATTCATAATAGTTCGTGACAAGCTGACTCCCCCAGAAGTCGGGCATGGACCGCTATTGGGCCTTTCCTTGTGTTAATCTTGTGTTAATTCTGCCAAATGGTCTAAGCGGGCTTCGAGGTTACGGCGAATCTCGGTGGCACAACTTCGATACCTTTCCAGAGGGCCGCCGATGGGATCCGGAATATCGCTCCCGTCCGGGCTGAGTTGCAGGGTGCGGCTTGCAGCAGTGGGCCATTCCGCCACAATGGCCTCGCGATGCGAACGGGTCATTGTATAAATGAAATCGGCGTTCCTTACCAGGGGCTCCGTGAGCGGTTGGGTTTCGTGGCCGCTTAAATCCAAACCGAAGTCCCTCATAACCTCGACCGCCTCGGGACTCGCCCGCCCCCCCAACATGCCGGCAATCCCGGCCGACATGACAATAAAACCGTGGTCCTCCAAGGCGTCCATTTCCAGGTGCAAACGCTCCGCAAGCAATTGGCGGCAGAGTACTTCAGCCATGGGACTCCGGCACGTATTGCCCGTGCATACAAGCAGAATCATGACAGAGGCCAGCCGTTGGAGCGTCTTCTCCGGGACAACTCCGGCACGAAGTATCTCAAACCGATTATCCACGATGCGGACCACCGAGGAGGGCTGTCCGAAACGGCACGGACCGTCGTCCAGCACAAGGTCCACGCCGTCGCCCACCGCACCGAGTACCTGCTGGGCTGTTACGGCATCGGGCTCACCCGACCGGTTTGCGCTGCTCAGCGCGAGCGGACCCGCCAGCATCTGGAGCACGTCAATGATGGCGGGGTGGCCGGGCACGCGCAAGCCGACCGTGTTTTCCGGCGAAACGCATTGCCGCACTTTCGCCGGAAGCCGCTGCACGAGACTTTCCGGGTGCGACGCGTCGACAACCAGCGTGATTGGTCCGGGCCATCCACGCCGGGCAAGCCGCAGGGCCAGGGCGCTCATGTCGGGAGCATAATCGAGTGCCTCCTCGACGGAGCGGATGGCCAGCGCAAACGGTTGGCGGGCCGCGCGCTGCTTTGTGGCCAGTAGCCGCTCGATGCCCGACTCGTCCAACGCGCTGGCGGCCAAGCCGTACACCGTCTCGGTGGGAAAAGCGACAATCCCCCCTTCAGCAAGGACCTGGACCGCCCGGTGGACCACATCCCGCCAGTCCTCGGCACGTCCCAAATCAATCACCATCGCTGGCATCAGCCGGCCGACCTCCGCGTCAAAGCTTTCATTTGTCCCCTGACTAGTACGATAGTCGCCCGCCCCAGTCTGGTCAAGCCGCTCCGAAAGAAAAGTATGTCCGCAGCGGACGGCGGAATTGGCATTGGAACGGAGCTATAGGCTAGAATAGAGAAGGTGGCTCTTCCGGTTTCCGGCTCAGGCCGCTCCAACATCGCGGCCACGCGCCGCTGTGCCACCCCTGGAAAAGCAGTCTTGCGCCTGAAAACGGAACGGCCGAGAACGGTGGCCCCCGGGGCTGCCTTCCCCCACGATCCCGTAAGTTTCCCAATAAGTGCCACGAGGTGTGCCGTGCGATGGTTGTCAATTCTGAATTCAATGTTTATTTGCTTCCTGTCGGCCGTTCCGGCCGCCGCACAGTTCCAGCAGGGCCCTTCTGGGGGGGCTGGACTAGGGGAAACGCGAACCGTCCGCTGGCAGGCCGGCATGGTGGTTCGAGCGGTGGGCGAGCCTTGTCGCGGGCTGATTGGCACCGTACCCGTCCCCATTGATTGGCCGGAACAAAAGGTCCGTGTGGTCGAGGAAGATATCAGCCCGAACGCGTCGGTCCAGTACCGGATGGTTGAAGGCACGGTTAAGCAGATGGTGGTGCGTATTCCGTTCCTGCCCGCGAACGAGGAGGCGCAGGCCATCGTCACATTCGAAATCCAACGCAGCGTAGTGCTCCCTCCTTCGGAAACGTCGCACTACCGAATCCCCGAGAACCGCGAACTCGACCGGCAACTACGCATTTACCTTGGCACCAGCCCGCTGATCGAAAGCCGCGATCCGCGAATCCGCGCGCTGGCCAGGGAGATTGGTGCGGACGCTCCCACGGCGTGGGACCGGGTGGAGGCCATCTACGATTGGGTGCGCGAGAATGTCAAGTATGAGCATGGCCCGATCAAAGGGGCGCTGGCCGCTTTGCGCGACGGTACCGGCGATTGCGAGGAGATGACCTCGCTGTTCATCGCCATTTGCCGGGCGGCGGGAATTCCAGCGCGGTCCGTCTGGATACCCGGGCACACCTACCCCGAGTTCTACCTCGTGGACGACCAAGGCCAGGGGCACTGGTTTCCGTGTCAGGCGGCGGGTAGCCGAGAGTTTGGCGGCATGACCGAATTCCGACCGATCCTGCAAAAGGGCGACAACTTCCGCCCACCGCACAATCAGCGCGATCGCCAGCGCTACCTCGCCGAGCACCTCACCGGCACTGGCGGCCGGCCTCAAGCTCGCTTTATACGCGAACTGCTTGACGACTGACTTACTGCTTGACGACTGACTTTCAGGCTCAGACGCCGGAACCGGAGTCGGTGACCCAACGAAGTGCGTGGCTCACCAGCCCAGCGAACCCGGGCGCAGCCAGACTGCCAGATTGCCCCAGTACGGTGGCAAACACACGCGACGTCCCGCAGCGACGTGTCCAAGCGACCGGCTGCGATGCGCCGTTCTCGACGCATTCCAATAGCAGCTCGACATCGTCGGCCAACCGGATGCCGCGCGCGGGGCAGTCGTCGATTTCCAGGGGGCCGGCTCCCGCTAGGATCGGATGCGAGCGGTCGAGGGGCGCGACGAGCTGTGGACCGCGGGGGGGCGACAGGGTCCCCTGGGCTTCCATGCCAAGGACTTCCAAATCGAATTGCGGCCATCGGGCGAATGTCGAAGCGCCGCCTACACCCAGCACGATCAGCGGACGGCCGCGCTCACAGTACCACTGCACCCGGGCAAGCGCCTCATCGCTGAGCGGGATGCGCCGACCGCAAACCAGCGCCGCGTCGCACTGCTGCAATGCGGCGAAGTGGGGCGACGGCTCCTCAGCCGATGTCCATGCACGCACGGCTTCGATCGGCAATCGGTCGGCAATATGTGCCAGAAGCACATCCAGGGCACGGTCGACGTCGTCGCCCACCGGGGTGGCAATAACGCAGAGTCGCAATAAATCGGGTGAAGGCTTGGACATGGCAGGGTCCCACGCGACTTCATCAAGCGCCGCCGTCCGGTTCGGCGCCACGCCGACCGACCCGTGCGCCGCGTGGGCGAAGAACTTCCGATGGCGTACGTTCACGTGATCGCTGGCTAGGGTTTTAAGACGCTCCGACTCGCTGCGTTCACGCGCCGGGCGGGCACTTGGTTCCCAGCCTGTGAACGCTTCGCCCGCATTGTCGCACGCTTCCGCGACGCTGTCGAGCGGGGCGCCAAGAAGTTCCCACAAGAAACACTCGATTCAGGGCCGATCCTATCGACCACGTCGACTTGACCGTTCGTACGCCTCCAATGCTATACTCGCCGCGTGCCGTTATTGCGCTTTTGTAGGATGGACATTCTTGTCCGTCTTCGCTTTGACGGGCTAAAGCCCATCCTACGAAAAGCGCAGTTTTAGGCCGCGGCAAGTATAAATGCAACCGCCCCCTTCGGCCGGTCAGCGGCACGCCCCAAGCTGCTTTGCCCGCGCGAAGTCCTGGGCGGCCAGAGCCTTTTCGCCGAGCTGCTGGTAGGCAACGCCCCGGTTGTAATAAGCGATTCCGTAGTTCGGATCGAGTTCGATGGCGCGGGAGAAGTCGGTTGCCGCGTTCTGCGGATCGCCTTGAACAATGCGGACCAGACCGCGGTTGTAGTGCGGCCGGGAATAGGCCGGATCGAGTTCAATGGACGTACCGAAATCGGCCACGGCCAACTCAAAGTCCTTCTTGCGCGTGAACACGACGCCGCGATGGCAATAGGCACGCGAATCGTCGGGAGCGATTTCCAGGAGCTTGGTATAGTCAGCCAGCGCGCGGTCCAGTTGGCCCATGAGGCTGTACGCCTGGGCCCGGTTGTAGTAGGCCTTCGTGTAGCCGGGGTCGAGTTCGATCGCCTTGGAGTGATCGTCGACGGCCCCCTCGCGGTCGCCGCGCGCTGCGCGTGCGATGCCGCGCGACACGTAAGCTTCCACCAGGCGCGGCTCCAGGCGGATGGCCTCGGTGAAATCGGCCACGGCCTTGTCGGTCAGGCGTTTTTTCGCGTATGCCAGCCCACGGCTGATGTGGTACTTTGCGTTCTTCGGCTGGAAGCGGATGGCTTCGGTGTAATCGGCAATGGCCTTGTCAAGCTGATCCTGCTTGAAGAATGCGAGGGCCCGGTTGGCGTACGCCTTGGCGTCCTTCTTCGAAATGCGAATCACTTCGCTGTATTCGGCAACGGCCGCGGCCAGTTCCCCCTTCTTCTCGAACGCATTTCCGCGGTTGCCGTGCGCCTTCGCGTGATCCGGGGCAATCGCAATGGCCCGATCGTAGTCGGTAACCGCCTGGTCGACATCACCTTCAACGGCGCGGACCAGTCCGCGGGCGACGAAGGCGTCGGCGTCGTTCGGGTCGTGCTCGATGGCCGCGGTATAGTCGGTGACAGCCCGCTCAAACTTCCCTTCCTTGAAATACGCAAAGCCGCGGTTGTAGTATGCTTTGGCGTAGTCGGGCTTCAGGCGAATCGCCTGGTCGTAGTCGGCAATCGCTTGTATGCGGTCGCCCTTACGGGCGTGGGCCGAGCCGCGATTGTAATAGGCGGCCGGTTCGCGGGCGCTGTAACGGAGCACTTCGTTGTAGTCGGCAATCGCGTTGTCATACTGCCCCTTGGCCTCGTAGGCGTTTCCCCGGCTATAATAGGCTTCTGTGTATTTGGGATTCAGCCGCAGCGCCTCGGTAAACCGCTCGATGGCCTGGTCGTAGTCGTGCTTCTCGGCCAGGGCGATGCCGCGTTGGAGGATGTCGGTCTCGTCGAACATGGTTTTCACCTCAATGGGCCCAGCCCCCGTGCACGGTGACGGGTTCTGTTTGGGTTCTCAGATGGCAATTTCAAAATCTTCCAAGCCAAAGTTGGGCGAGTCAATCGGCGTTGGGTCCGCGTCGGAGGGGGTAAACTGGCTGCCGCGGTTCGGGCCGGAGCCCTTGGCATGCTCCACGGCGGCGTCGAGGCGGCTGAATACGTCAGTATAATCGTCAGTAGGCCGCACTTCCGTAACGCCCGCGCAGGCAGTCAACCGGATCGGCTCGCCTTGTTGCATGAAGACCAGGTGTTCGACGCTCTGCCGAATCGTCTCGGCCATTTTGACGGCCTGGCGTGGGCCGGTGTCGAGCATGACGACGGCAAATCGCTGGCCGGCGTAGCGTGCCACCGTATCGGCCTTGCCGACCGACCGGAGCATGAACTGCCCCACCTCGTAGAGAATTCGATCGCCTACCAGCGGCCCGTACCGCTCATTGATTTCGCCGTAGGCGTCCAAATCGAACAGCGCAGCGCTGACCTGCCGCGCCTGGTGCCGCTTTTGCCGCCACCACTGCCATAGCAACTCTTCCAGGCCAATACGGTTGCGGAGTTTCGTTAACGGGTCGGTAAATAGTTGCTTCTCGATCTTGTCAATGCGGTCCTCATAGCGGGCGATCGCCAGGAAGGCGATTTCTTGTTCGTCGCGAAGCCGGTGCCGGGCGACGCGAAGATTGTTGATTTCCTCCAGCAGGCGCGCGTTGGCAGCCTCCAGGTCCGATTCGAAATCCATGTACTTCAGATTGCCCAACGTGGTTTCCACTTGGGCAATCTGCTCCAAGTTGGCCATTTCGATCTCATCGCCGAGCCCTTTGAGTTCGCCCAACTCGCCGACGCGCTCGCGGAACTTTTCGGCGTTCTCGGCTTGCTCGGCCAGATACGCCTGGCAATCCTCGTGCAATTCCGTGAGACATTTCTTGATGATTTCCGGGCTGGAGCGGCCCCGGCATGCGCGAAGTTTCGCATCGAGTTCCATTGCCCGCGCACCGCTCTTCATCATGGCGATGTTCAGCTTCAAGATCGACGTTTCAACGTACTTTTCGTTGAGGTCCCAATGCTCCGGAGCACTGAGGACCACCTGGTCGAACTCGGCGGCGTCCTCGTCATAGGGTTCGCTGTAGGGCTCGATTTCCGATTCCTCGCCGGACGCGTCGTCGAGCATCAACTCAACGGGACCCGCAGCGAATTCCTCTGGGATGGCCGAAAGAGGTTCAATGCGCACCGAAGTCGATGCACCCTCGCCCGTGAGGGCCTCCCAGGCTTCCGCCCAACCCGGGGGCCCGTAGCCTAAGAACACGGCTACGGCATAGCCCAGGCACACGTTCAGAACGCCTACGGTAAACGTCAGAAGAACCATTGCCGGACTGGACTCGTGAGGGACCCGTTGCAGGTGCGCAAACAGAGGGCCCCGCGCCATGCCGAGTGCGCAGACCCTCTTCCAGCCAAGTATAGGTCAAAGCGGCGGCGATGGCGGTCTTTTCTCCCGCTTTTTCCGCTTCCCGGTGCAGACGGCTTGATTGTCCCGCGGCTTACGGCTCCTGCCGAGACGAAGTGAAGCGGGGCGCTTCGGTCGCGCGGGCGGCGGCCTCCAGATTCTTCAGGAACGCCGCGGAGACCTTGTCAAGCACCAGAACCTCGCTGTTCGCCCGAGGCGCGTCGCGCGGCCGGATGATACAAACCACTTCATAACCATCGTCCAGTCGGCGACGGATTTCGTCCATCGCGATCCGTTCATCGCGATCGAGGGTGGGCAGGCCCTCCCGCGTTGCAGAAACGGCCCGCACGGGGGGCGCGGCACCCTCGGCTCCAGAAGGCCATTGGATTTCTTCGAGCGAGCCACGGGCGACCGGCTGGTCGGCCGCCGGCGGAGCGACGGTTGCCAGCCGACTGGTTGGGTCGGTTACCGAGGGCTCGGCCGGCGCCGCCGCGTTCGGATCGTAAACGTAGGTCAAGCCGGCCTGGTCCAGAATGGCGTAAATACATTCGGCCGCGGCGAACAGCCCTTCGCGGTCCTGGGGGTCGGCGGCGTTGCAGACGCCAACGACATATCCCTCCGCCGAAAACAACCCGCCTCCGCTACGTCCTTCAACAGGCTGACCGGCCACCTGGACGTTCGCCGGCCCTAGGAACTTGTTCAGCGAGTTCACGCGACTGTGGCGAGCGGTGGGGTCGGCCCCGTTATCGCAGCCCACCGAGACGACCGATTGCCCAGCCTCCAGTTGATAGCCGGGCGGGGCAACGCGGGCAGTTGATACCGAACCGGGCACGCGAATGGCGACCAGCCCCACATCGGTCTTCAGGTCGAATGCCACCAGCCGCCCGGGAATGCGCTGCGAAGCGTGGGGGCCGAACAAGTCGACCTCGATGCGACCCTTGCCCTGCGAGTCGCGAAAAATATGCCCGCACGTCAGGATCAGCGCCTCGCCGCCCCGTGCGTCAATCAGAGTTCCCGTTCCGTTGGAATGGCCTCGTGGGTCTTGGATTCTTAAACGCACCGTGGCGGCGATAAGCTGTTCGTCGGTAACACGCCGCGGAGCCCAAAGCGGGGCCGAGTCGTGCGAGCCGTCCGGTCCGGTCTTGCGGTCGGGCCGTGCGTTGGTTCCAGGGGCAGGCAGGCTGGCCGCCACGGGCAGAACTTGTGGGATGCGAGGGTCGCCGGGGGCTGCCGCCACAGCGGCTTCCGAGGGCCGGGGGCTGTTTTTGTTGGGCGCGAGCCGGAGCATCTGCTCAAGCTGCCCAAGCGATCCCCCGCCAACTTTCCGATCCACCTCCCGGCCGTCCACGAGCATGACAAACGTTGGCAGCGACGTCACGCCATAACGTTGCGCAAGAGCCCGTTCCTGGTCCACGTTCACTTTCCGTACCGGATAGCCCTTCGCCTGAAGGGACTGCACGATCGGGGTCATTGCCCGGCACGGGGCGCACCAGTCGGCCGAAAATTGTAAAAGTACGGTTTCTCCGGCGCCAAACAGCGCCAAGCTCACCAAAGCGGCGGGCAGCGAGACCATCGGTTCCCTCCTGTCGGTCTGCGTTCGGGGCCGAGCAATCACACTCCCGACGCCGACATCCTGTCGGTCGTCGATGGTGGCGTACTTGTAGACGCCTGCTGGAGTCAGCCGCGCGGCCAATTCGTGGCGGGCAAGCCCCGATACCGAGACCCCCCCGCATGAAAACTGCCCCATTGTTGCCAAACAGCCGATTCACCACAACAGCAGATTTGCCAATTCGCAATTTTTTCGTGCAGGACTCGTGTAGCCGTTTTTCCGCTTCCCACCGGCAGGGAGTCGGCTGCGGTGATAGCATTGCCTGCTAAAATCAGTGGGTGCCGCTTGGCCTCGGACGTTGTTCGGCACCCAAAGTGGCAACCAGCAACGGCATGGAACACGACCAGCCGCACAGACGTTCGCACTGTCTACGATGTTCGACCTGGCAGCCAGTGCTCAGCGACCGACGTCAGCGCGATACCATCGGGCCAGGCGATCGGGCGGCACGCCCAGGTGGTAGCCGGCGATCACCTTCTGGTTGATCCACATGGTGCGCCACGGCCCCAGCGCGTGCCAGCGGCGGGCCGAGGTGACGACGGGCTGGGGGAGAATGACGATCCGTCCGAGACGGCGCAACCGGCGAACCAGCACGAAGTCGTCCATGATCGGCACGTCGGGGAAACCGCCCACCGCGTGAAAGGTTTCCGCCTTCATGAACAGGGCCTGGTCGCCATAGGGCATTTGAAGCACGCGCGAGCGAAGTCGAACGCCCCATTCGATCAGCCGCAGTGCATGCTCCGGCCCGTCGATCCGGAGCCGAAACGCCCCGGCCGCCACGCCCGGATGGGTCAGAGCTTCGCGAACGGCTCCGGCGAACCGCTCGGGCAACCAGGAATCGGCGTGGAGGAACAGCAGGATATCGCCGCCGGCCGCCTTCGCGCCAGCGTTCATTTGCCCGGCTCGACCCGGCGCACACCGTAGAACCCGGCAACCTGCCTCCACTGCCACCTCGAGCGTGGCGTCGGTGCTGCCGCCGTCGGCCACAATAACCTCGACTCCCGGAGCATTCAGTAGGTTTGCCAGCGCTTGCGGTAGGTACAAAGCCTCGTCCCAAGTCGGGATGATGACGGAAATCTTTGTGCAGCGGCTTACGGAGGACGGTCCCGATTTTCGCGGCGGCGACGGCATTGGTCGGGGAGAGTTGCCTTTCACCGTGAAAATGGGGCTGTCCCCTTCGGTCAGAACACGGCGCCACACGTGCAAATCTTCGGGCCGGTCGACGTCGGAAAGCGGTTCCAGCAGCGACACCACCTGGGAAAGCTCGGCCGCACGATCGAGGGTCGACTGCAACACCTGCTCGCCGCCCCAGGCGATGCCGTGGAACAACTCCCGCACGGGCCGCCGCAGCCCGACCAGGTAATACCCGCCGTCGGTGGCCGGCCCCAGCACAACGTCGGCAGTAGCAAGGCGCTCGAACGCGTCGCGCAGCACGCGCGGCGTAATGCCTGGGCAATCGGCGCCGACGACAACCACGCGGGCAGCGCCGTCGTGGAACGCTTCGGCGAATGCTCGCTCCATGCGGCAGCCGAGGTCGCCGGCGCCTTGCGGGCGGTACGCCATGTCGTTGCCGAAGCATTCGGCCATTCTCTCTGCGTCGCCGCCGTCGTAGCGCACTTCGACCGTTACGGCGGCCGTTCGCCGGAACTCGCGTGCCTGAGCAAGGGCATGCCGGGTCAGGTCGCATTGCAGCCGCGCAGCCCCTTCCGCCCCCAACGCCGGGATGAGCCGCGTCTTCGTCGTCCCCGGCTCGGGATATCGAGTGAAGATGGCCAGCCGATTGGTTTTCATGCGGCAGTGTGCCGGAAACCGACGCGGGTTCGTGTGCAACGCTTGTGGCGCCTTTCCAGCAGAAGATCCCAGCTTTCCCGTTGGCGCGGATCGGGAAAAGCTATCTATGGTAAGTATAGTGGACTACGCCGGCAGGGTGAAGCAGGACGTACTACGAAACCCGGCGGCGGGCAGCCCAGTGGTTTTACCGCGATGTCCAGGCCGCGCAACGTCTCGGTCACGCCGTAGAAGTTCGCACAGACGATGCATGCTTGGACCTCGATGCCGTAAGCAAGACTACGACCCGTCGCGCCAAGTGATCGAGGTCGAGCAGGGCAACCGCCGTCCGGCCCGAAAGATCGACGTCTACTCCGGCAGCATCGGCGTCGTCGCCACT
>SKZG01000514.1 GCA_007127495.1 Planctomycetales bacterium | reverse complement strand
TGGTGCTCGCCCGGCAAACGGGCAACGAACTGCAGCGCGCGCCGCGCGTCGGCCCTGGCCGCCTCGCGGCGCTTGGACTGCTCCGGATCATCCTTCTTCAGTGTCTTCGCGTACTCGGCCGCCGCCACACCGGCATAGTACCGGATGGCCAGCCCCTCGACGGTCGTCTCCTCCGCCCCCCTCGCCGTCTTCAGCCAGGCAAGCCCGCGATCCATCGCCCTTTTGTATTCCTCGACTTTCGGGAGCAGACAGGTTTCCAGCAGCAGCACCGTCACCCGGTTGGCGAGCGCCCGGAATGCGGCGGGTTCGTCGGGCTGCTCGAGCAATTCCTCGAACGCCTCGAAGGCGCGCTTGTGGTTCCCTAGTTCCTTGTAGCAACGCCCTTCCCACATGCGAGCGTATAAACCGACAAGTCGCGTGCTGTATTTCTGATGGATTTCCCCGTAGCGCTCTGCCGCAGCGGTCATGGCCTTCTTGAAGTCGTCGCTGCCTTTGGGGTAGGTGAGGGCTGTTTCGTACTTCACGCCGGCCAGGGCCATGCGCGCTTCGAGGATGTCGCGCCGCACCTGGTCGCGCTCCTCGATCTGCTTCGTCTGTTGCTGGGGAATGAACTTCGGAAACTTCTCGTGGGCCTCAATGGCTTGGGTTTCCTGCTGTGTGAAAACCACCTCGGCCTCGTCCAGAAGCTTGCGCGCCGCCTGGGCGTGTTGATCTCGCACTTCGTCGTTCTCCGCAACGTCTGCCTTTTCTCGCTCGATTCGGCCACGCTGCACGAGCAAATTGGCAAGCTGGGAGCGGGCGGAGGCGATGCGCGGATGCTTCGGGTGCTCTTTTGTAAAACGATTGAGATGAACGCGCGCTTGCTCAAGCTGTTTCTCGCGCACCGACATGATACGCCCGGCCATGGCGGCATTGATTAACGTGACTCCGGCCTCGTAATCGATCACCTCTTTGAACTCGGCTTCCGCAAGCTGACTGTCCCTCATCGTTTCGAGGTAATGGAGGGCCTGCTCATGGAGTCCTCGCTCCCGAAGTGCGTTGAGGAATCTTTGGTTCCGGTCGCTTGCCTGGCTGGACGCAGCAGCAAACAGCACCGCGACAATGAATACGAACCCGACGCAGGGTAAACGGCGATGCACTCTCAGCTTTCGCATAGGATCCTCCCAAACGATCAACAAGATAAAGACCTCGCAAGCGACGACCTTGCCGCCGGGCGGGTTCCGGAGCCCCCGGCGGGCTAGTTTGAAAGCCGCCAACTTGCGGACCATGGCCCGCAAGCCGGACTCCGACCGTGACGTCGGCGTCGCGACCGCAAGCCTTTGGCCGAAGCCGATCCAGCTTATCTACGGTTCTTCCGTTTCCGGGCGCGGGGCAGCCTTTGTATCAGGGACGGCACACGGCGTGTGCCTACTACATTGACGCGGCCTGTACCTACAAACGGAGGAACCTTATTTACTCCTATCCAGCATAACCCCTGTTGAAGCATTGGACAAGCCGGGCCCTCAATTTTCTCTCAGGGCGACCGTCTACGGCCTGTTGAACCCCCATCCTCGGTGCGGCCGCGCCAGCACGGCTCGGTGCAAAACTTCCATGAACTCTTTGAACGACGGTTCGTACCATAACTCGGAATCAAGTTGGTCAAGCAGGGCGGCAACGCCCTCCAACGTTCCGGGCCGAGGACGAAGCTGCGTATAGATACTCCGCCGCAGCACCTCGCCGGTTTCCGCCACGACGACCGCTGCCTGTAAGGGCAACGGCGCCTCGGCCAACGCCGCCGCCAGGTCGCGCCGACGAATCACGGCCGTTTCGCGTCCACGCAAACCGCCTCCGGGATCGCGCCATGTGAGTTCCGCCTGGGCAAGGACTGCATCGGGCTTTAAGTGGTCTGCCAGTTGGACATCGAACAACACCGTGCTCGACTGGCCCGAGTGCAATATACTAGACGCCTCCATGGTTCTCGCACCGGGTTCATGGCCGATAAGCCGATAATGTCGCACCGCCTTCGGATCGAACTGAACCGTAAGGCGGGCCTCCTCCGCCACGAGCTGCGCTTGGCCGGTTACAGCCTCCCGCAAAACCCAGCTTAACTGGCGGCCATTGTCAGCATGCCATAGGCGACCGCCCCCTGCAGCGGCGAGACTTTGTAGTTGAACACTCAATGACTCCCCGGCTGCCCGAGATGCAATGACGTGCAGCCTGACGCCTTCCGCGGCGGCTTCGGAAAGATGCCGTTCAATGCGCGCGGCGGCACTCATGGGCAAATCGGTTATACCGTCGGTTAAGAGCACCACCAGCGGCTCGGCATGGGGCTCCGAGTCGTCCGACTGGCGAGCCAGAGCGTACGCGGCACTTAGACCCGCGCCGGGATTGGTCGCCCCGCGGGCCGAGAGGCGACCAAGGGCTTCGCGCAGTTGTTCCGCGTCATCGGGCCCCGCGAACTCGGCGAGTACCTCGACGTCTTGATGGAACGCGACCAGCGATATCCGATCGTCGGGACCGAACCGCCGACACATGTCGGCCACGGCTCGCCGCAGCATCGCAAGGCGTCGCTCCTCGCGGCTTCCACTCGCAGCGTCGATGGTCAAAATCAGATGCACTGGCCGGCGCCACGCAGGCGCCAGCTCGACGGCCTGCACTCCCCCCTGGAGCACGAACACTCCGGGAACGAACGGACTCGCGGCGCCAAACAGCGACAGCCGAAGTGCGCGGCCATCCGGCTTCGGAAAATCGTAATCGATCGCCGCGAGAAACTCCTCGGTATGGATTTGGTCGGGGTGGGGAAGGCGGTCGTGCATTACGCCGCTGCGGGTCAACTCAAAGCTGTCCGTACTCACGTTCAGCGGCACCGAAACCGACCGCAGCGATGCGTCGGCCGCAGTCGGGATAAACGGGAAAACACCGAAACGCACCAGGGTGCCGAAATCGAAGGCGAGTGAGTCGGGTGCGGGAATACCGCGCGCTCGGAGCGCCCTCGCCTGTTGCCAGCCGCGAGGCTTCTCCAAAGCTTCGTGCGATCCGAATACACCCCAACGATATGGTGTGGTATCGAGCAGGGGGTCCAAGCCACCAGGACGGCTGAACAAGGTGAATTCCTCCGGGAGGCCCCACGGCAATGGCGGCAATGGCCCCACGAGCTGAGGAGGGCGGGGAAATTCCGATGGCGTCTCGACGACGGGCTTCATGTCGCCCTGTCCCGAGCCGGGGGGCAGTTCGAGCTGGACTGCCCCGAATGAGGATTCTGAATCTCCGGGGATGAGTTCTCCGGATAGCTGTGCGGGCAGCTCCAATACCGGCTCCGGAGCGACCGGGCGGCTCGCTACCAAAATTCCCACGACCGCTCCGAAGTAGGACAGCCCAATCGCTATCATCAAAGTGGCTGCGACCACCCAACCGGAAATCCGCTTCAGTTGCAAACGGTAGCCCGGCGCCGAACGAAGGTGGCGGATGACCCGGTACGGAACGGCCACGTCGCGCAGCAGTCGGTCGAGCCCGGCGTCGTCTTCGACAACGGATAACCGGAGCCGCTGACCGAGTCCCACCGGCACCCCCACGTTGCGCAGTTCGTCGTCCAGGACGGCGGCGTCGTCCAGGGCGACTTCGCGCAGCCGTTGCCGGAGGGCATCGGGCAACGATACGCTCCGCAATTGCGCGTCGATCCAAGGGTCAGGGTTGCGGTGAAACATTGGGGTGATGTTGCTACTATTTGGGGCTGGGGGCCAATAAATATTCCCGTAATCGCTTTCTAGCCCGGCTTACGCGAGAAAGGACTGTCCCGAGGGGTATTTGGAGCAGGTCGGCCGCCTCCTGGTGGGTCAACTCGCCCACGACAACCAAAAGGAGGGTTTCTCGCAATTCCTCCGGAAGCCGTGCCAACGCCTGTTGCATTTCATCGGAAATCTCATTTCGGAGCGGATCCTCCCCAACGACGCCGACATCGAGGTTCTGATCCCCAGACAGCACCGCAGGGGGGTGCGGCTTTCGCCAATGGTCGACCACGCGCCGCCTGAGAATCGACGCAAGCCAAGCCCGCTCGCCTCTGCCGTGCTCAAACAGGCGTCGACTGCTCCAAGCGGAGCGGTACGCATCCTGGACGAGGTCTTCAGCTTCGTGCCGATCGCCGACCATACGATAGGCCATTCGGTACAGCGCGGGTCCATGTTCGTCGACCAAGCGGTTAAATTCGGCAAGGGAAAGCGCCAAGGTGGCCGCTCCTTTCCGCCCGAGAATGTCATCCTGCGATCATCCCATCCGATCGAGGGCCCAGGCAAACCGCGACACACGATCAGCGCACCCACTGGGGGTTCGCAGGGACGCTGGGGACTTATTCCCCAAACCCATTATAACACCCGGCCTTACCCCAACAAAAGCGATCCGTTCGATTGCCTTGCTGGCCTCCGCGCGAGCGCTTATAATGACGTAAGGAGTCTGTGAGAAGCC
>SKZG01000214.1 GCA_007127495.1 Planctomycetales bacterium | reverse complement strand
GAGTCCGCCGAAGCAGCGCGTGGGCCGGTCGACTCCTTGCTCGAACTGGTGTTGCACGACGTGGAGGCCGCCATCGGCCGAAAGCGGCATGCCCGCCGCGCCGAACAGCTTCAACGCCACGCTGTGCCGCCCGCCTTGCCCGTTGCCCACCAGCAGCCCGCCGGCGGTGTTCAAATGATCGGCCGCGAACATCAGGCACGCAGCGCTGGCCTCGCCGAGGTCGACCACGTGGCACCCGGCCCAGCGGAGCCCTTCGCAGGCGGCGGCCATGAGTTCAGCCACGGCCGGCCGCCCATCGCCGGCCACCACAACGGCCGACTCACGCGGTTCCAAAGCTGAGGGGTTGGTGTCGGGCACGGTGCCGGTTGGGGCGAACTCGTTCGGCGTGGGGAACAGCCCGCGTCGCAGGCAAATTCCCATGGCGGCGGCCACGTCATAGACCGTCGCGGGGGCGAGCTGCCCCAGGGCGGCCCGGCCCACCTCTTCCGCTTGGAAGAGCGCAGCGTGATCGCCCCGATGTTCTGTTTCTCGCAGCCGCTTCACCTTCCGCGGCGAGAGCGAGCCGGTATCGTGCCGATGCTCGCAGGTTCGGCAGCCGGGATAGAAGCGCGCGAGCCGCCCCAAATGGACCGCCCGCGAGATGGCATATCCGGCGTTCGGACATCGGTACTCGGTCGCTGTTTCGAGCGAGTCGGACATAGAGCAGTCCCGGGCAATTTTCACGGCCTGCGCTTTGGTAGGCCGGGCCTCTTCGCCATGAAACCTTTGTAACCGTGAACGGTTACAAACCTTTTATGGGCAGGATGCCCGTGGTACGGCGCGAGCGCAACTTTCACCGGCGGCAAGTATAGCGTTTCGGGCGTTTCAATCCACCCCAGCCGCCAAGACAGTCAATATGGGGGGAACGACCCCAGGTTAATTCCCCTCTCCAGCGGATTCCCAATCGATTTTCACGATTGAGTCTTGACAAAGAGAAAATGCGTAATCATGCTAAGATGGATAGCTTGAGAAAGACCGGGGTTTTTGTTCGAGCCGTTCACGGAAACCCGGAAACTTTTTTGGGCTATGGGGAACAATTCGTTTGACTTTTTCGAATGTTTGGTGTTTGATGGTGGTGGGCGAGCCTACCGGAAAGCTATGCATGAGCTTGCTTCCAGAGGCCACGCACTTGAAAAGTCTTCGTAGTGAAGAGGTTGTGGAGCGGTATCTCAGACACTAAGGCGTCAACGGTCAGCTTAGTTAAATAGGGGGTAATGCCATGTCGTGGTTACGATGGGACAAGTGGTCGAGTTTGACTTCCGTACTCAACGGGGGCACGGTGCGCCGCCGCAAGCCCAAGCCGGTGAGCCGGAACCGGCGCCTCACACTTGATCCGCTCGAGGAAAGGGCCTTGCTGACGGTCGTCCCCGGGCACGTCGACGATCAGTTGATCAACCAGCCGGTTGTGTACGATCTGGACATGATGCAATACGGCAGCGAGCGGTACACCGACCCGGCCACGCTGGAGGAACTCCCGCTGTTCATCCTGCAGCCCGGCGCTCCCCAAACCATTGCCGGGCAGTCGCTGGCCAGCGACAACGACGGCAACTTCGTCGCCACGTGGACGCAGTTCGACACGATTCAGGAACTAAGCATCCTGCCGGGCGGAATGGTCCAACGCGACTGGCTTACCGGCGAGCCCGTGTACCAGACCTACGCGACCAACGACGCGAACGTCTACGCGCGCTACTTCACCGACGAGGTGCAGCGGATCATCCTGCCCTCCGAGGCGCTGGCCAACCCGGGGCCGAATTCGAATAGTTTCCCCACCTTCGACCTGACGTACGGCGGGAACGAAGTGCAGCGGCTGACGATCACGGCCGCTTACGAGCCGTTTACGTCGTTTCAGAATAACATTTCCGGCACCTTCACACTCGGCTTCGACGCCGACGGCGACGGCGTGATCGACCCGCTCACTGAAACGGCCGAGGTGGCCTTCAGCGAAACCGCGCCGATCTTAACGAACGTCCGCGCCATCCAGGATGCGCTGCGCAGCTTGGCGGTCGACGCCTTCGGCGATCCCGATCCCGACCATCCGTTGTACGAGGTCGTGGTCGAGGGCATTGACCCACACACGTACAATATCAACTTTGGCGATGCCTCCGGTGGGGTTGCGCAGCCGCGGCTTGTGGTCACGGAAACGGACTTCACAACCGGCTTCACCGGCGCCTTTCTGCCGGCGGTGCAGGTGAACAAGGTTCGGGAACCGATCGTCATTTCGGGCATTCCCATTTTTGCCGACGCCCCCTACAACACGGCTACGGCGATCGAGTCGTGGTTCGAGTATCAAGCCACTGGAACCTTCCCGATTGGCCCGATCAACTTCCCGCCGCCGTCGGCGGTGCCGCCTCAAGGGCCGTATTTTGGCCCACAGACCCTGACAACGCCCGCTCCCCGCGTGTCGGTTACGCCCGTGTTCGGGTTGGGCGCCGGCCAGGAACGGGTGACCTTCGACATTACTTTTATTGGCAACTCCGGCAAAAAGGACCATCCGGAGTTGGTTGTTTCGGCGGTTCGCGGTTACGATGGGTCGGGAAACCCTCTTGACCTGAGCCACCTAGGGGAGCAGGCCGTCACGCTCAAGGAGCCAAGCCCCGTATTCCGGGTGAACCCGGACGAGCCCGATTACCCCTTCACTCCCGGGCCCGACAAGTTCAACCAGACGGCGCCGGCAGTGGCCATGGACGCCGACGGCGACTTTACGATCGTCTGGCAAAGCGAGGTTCCCAACTGGGAGAACTTCGGCAGTGTCAGCGACATCTTTGCGCGGCAGTTCTCCCCCATCGGGGTCAATATCGACCCGGCGCTGGTCGACGGCTTCTATGTGCCGGGCGTCCGGGCCCTTGTGACTCCTGAGCCCTACTATGCCCCCGATTTCGACCCGTTCACCTTCCGGGTGAACAACTTCACGACGGGGCCGCAAAGCTCGCCGGCCATCGGCATGGACTACGACGGCAACTTCGTCGTCGCGTGGTCCACCTCGGGGCAGGACATCAGCTTTTTTAACGGCATTTGGGCACAGCGCTTCAACCGCGACGGCGACCGACTCGACACCGAGTGGCGCGTGAACTTCGAAGATACCGAGATCCACACCAATCCTTTCGTGGGCATGAGCCACGACGGCCATTTCCTCGTCACCTGGGGCCGCCTCGGCAGCATCATGGGCGAGCTGTACGATCCCACGGGCCAGGTCCTCGTAGATCAATTCACCGTTGCTACCGGCAGCTTCAATTCCACCTCGGCATTCGACCGTGACCTCAATTTCGTGGTCGGCTGGGAATCGGTCCGCGACAGCGACAACATCGGCATCACGTCGACCGGGGTCTTTGCGCGCCAGTATGCGATGGATTTCAACGGCGACGGGAGTTTTGAGGGGCTGAACCAAATTCGCGAGGTGTTCCGCGCCAATAGCGCGTCGTTCGATCCCAATGATGAGAACCCGCTCTGGCCGGGCGCGCAGAGCGGGCATCAGGTGATGCTCGATGCCGACGGCGACATGGTCATCACCTACGACGGCTTCGGGCCCGATGTTTCGTACAATTCCTCCATCGCGTCAACGTGGTACACGGAAGTGATGTCGCGGCCGGAAAATGCCGACCTGCTGCCGTTCTTCTCCCAGTGGAGCGGCCTTCCCTATGGAATGTTCAACGGCGGCGACGTCACCGGCATGATCGAAGAGGTGCTATTCAACGCGCAGAATGTGCCGCAAGTTGCAACGTACACGGCCAGCGGCACGATTGAACAGCAGATACTGGAGTTTCCCGTGGGGAACGACGCTTCGACCGGCGCGTTCCGCCTCCGAATCGAGGGCGAGTGGACGCAACCGATCTGGTACAACCAGGACGACCTGGATCAAATGGCGGCCGATCTTCAAAGCGCGCTCGTCGCCCTCTCCGACGACTACCAAGGGACCGTCGTGACCGTCGTTTCGGCGACGGAGCCGTACCAGTTCCAGGTCGATTTCACCGCGGCCAACGTCCCGCCGACCGCGATGATGGCGAGGTCACGAGTGGTCGCGGCGGCCACCGACGAGCAGTTGGGGCGCCTCAACGCGATCCTCGACAGCGTGGCCACGCTGATGCGCGGCGAGGCCAACGGCGTGATGTACAGCCGCTGGGACGCCGACCCGGTCCGCGGCACGTTGAACATCCTCGACAGTGACAGCATCGTCAACGCCACGCGCGACGGCCACAACACCCGCTACATCATTGTCGTGGACGGGACGGTCGAGGGCGGAAGTTATACTTTGCGGGTCATCGGGCCGAATGGCGCCCAAGCGGACGTCGTCGTCGCGTTCGCCCCGGGAACCGACGGTGCCGACAATCTGGCCAATGCTTTGGCGGGGGCGGGCGTTACGGGGGTCAATTGGCCGGCGCCGCCTTTCGACGGTCCAGTCGCCGCCCGGG
>SKZG01000094.1 GCA_007127495.1 Planctomycetales bacterium | reverse complement strand
ATCTGCATGGTCCCGAGCCGGACCTGCGCGTCCCCAGCAACCGGGCCCACGACATGGACGGCAGCAAGAACGACATCTTGGTTAGCAACGGCGAAAGACTGTTCTTGATGCAAAACGTCTTTGACCTGGAACTGAATCCGGTTGAAGCTCCTCGGATCGCACAGTGGGGCGCCCGGCAGACCGACCTGCGCCTGGTCGCCACGGGCGGGTTTCTGGACGATTCCGGATTCGATCGTTTGTTCTGGATGTACGCGCGGCGCTGGCCCGGCATGTACGTCGCCGACGGCGCGTCGAAGGCCGGGCAGATCCTGGTGTTCGGCGACACGACCACGTACGGCTTGCACACCTTCAACACCAAATTCAGCCGGAGCCCTTACTTCGCGTTCGGCACGGAAGGGCACACGCTGTTCGCCGACGACAATGCCAATGAGCCCGTGCTGTCCGACGCTGCAGCCCGGCGGGAAAGGGGGTCGATGTCGCGCAGGCAGCCGCCGAAATGGTCGGTCACGATTCCCGTGCGGGCGCGAGGTATGGTGCTGGCGGGCAATATCCTGTTCCTGGCCGGCCCGCCCGACGTCATCGACCCGGACGATCCGCATGCGGCGTTCGAAGGACGCGCGGGCGGACGATTGTGGGCCGTATCAACCACCGACGGCAGCCGGCTCAACGAGTACCGGCTCGATTCGCCGCCCGTTTTCGACGGGCTCATCGCCGCCGGGAAGAAACTGTTCATCACCACGACCGACGGCATGGTATCATGCTGGGGCGGCGCGGCGAACGACTGACGGAAAACTGCTAACTACCAGAGATTCGAATCCATCACGATGCGACCGGTTCTATGCGTGGTCGGCCTACCGGGCCGACTTGGCCGCCGCGCGTCGGCAATCATCAAACCCTGCACCCCACCGCGATTACGAAAAGGTCCACATAATGTTTTCAAAACTTAACGTACTTTGTTCGCTTTGTTTGCTTTGTTCGCTTTGTTTGCTTTGTTCGCTGGCGATCGCCCAGGAGAAGGTGGCGGCACACGATGACGCCGCCGGAGAAATCCTTGAGGTAACCGGAACTCGCGGGGGCCTGATCGTTCACCTGGGCTGTGGCGATGGACGGCTGACAGCCGCGCTGGGGGCAGGCGAGGGATACCTGGTCCACGGGCTGGATTCCGACCCCGCCAACGTCGAGGCGGCGCGCCGGTATGCGGCCCAATTGGGCCTGTCCGGCAAGGTGGCCGTCGACCGGCTGCCGAAGGGGCACCTGCCGTACTTCGACAACCTCGTCCGCTTGCTCGTCGTAGAAAATCCGACCCTGCTGCCGGAAGGCGAAATGATGCGCGTGCTGGCGCCGGGCGGAACGGCGTACATCCGATCGGGCGACCGGTGGCGCAAAGCGGTCAAGCCGTGGCCCGAGGAGATCGACGCCGACTGGGCGCACTACCTCCGCGGGCAGGACAACAACGCCGTGGCGCGCGACTCGCTGGTGGGCCCGCCGCGGCAGGTCCAGTGGCTGGCCGGCCCCCGATGGACCCGCAACCACCATACGCTCAACAGCGTCAGCTCCGCCGTGACGGCCGATGGACGGCTGTTCTACATTGCCGACGAGGCCTCGCCGGCGAACATCCACCTGCCTCCCCGGTGGAACATCATCGCCCGCGACGCCTTCAGCGGCGTCACCCTATGGACGAAGCCCATGCACTCGTGGGTCGACCATCGGCACCGGTTCCGCACCGGGCCGCCTCAGGCGCCGCGGCTGCTGGTCGCCTCGGCCGATCGACTGTACACGACGCTGGAACTGGGCGGGCCCGTGGTGTCGCTCGACACGACGACAGGCGAAGTGACGGACACCTTCCGCGAGACGGCTGGCGCGGAAGAGATCATCCTGGCGGGCCGTACGCTGCTGGTTCTGGCGGGCAGCCCGGAGGCCGACCACGCATTCTCCCACCCCGCCGCAAGGCAGCGCCAGGCGGCGCCCAACGAGAAGACGCTGCTGGCGATCGACGCCTCGACCGGGAAGACGCTGTGGCAGTGGACCCCCGAAGGGCATCCGGTACCGAAAACACTCGCCTCCGACGGCACGAGCGCGTACCTTCGGATTGGCGACGGCACGGCCTGCCTCGACATGCAATCGGGCGAGGAGCGCTGGCGCTGGGGCGATTGGACGCCGGCGCCGCGGGTGGGCGTCCACTTCGGCACGCACACCCTGGTCGTGGCGGACGATGTGGTCGTGTTCAACGTGAGGGGCGAGTTGGTGGCGGTGGAGGCCGGGGACGGCTCCACGCTGTGGCGGCACGGAGCCGGTAGCAGCTTCCACGCCCCGCCCGACGTGTTCGTCATCGGCGATCTCGTATGGCACAAATTCGGTCACCGGGCCGACTCGCCGCCGCCGATCGTGCCGACGCCCGAAATCGAGGCCCTCGACCTCCGCACCGGCGAGGTTCGCGTCCAGGATCCCATTGCCGACCAAATCAAGACCGCGGGCCATCATTACCGCTGTTACCGCGCGAAGGCGACCGAGCGGTTTGTCATCGCCGGGAAGCGGGGCGTCGAAATGATCGATCTGGCCGGCGAGGAGCACTCGCGAAACAACTGGGTGCGCGGCGCGTGCCAGTACGGCGTGCTGCCGGCCAACGGGCTGCTGTACGTGCCGCCCCATTCCTGCGGCTGCTACATGGAGACGATGCTGCACGGCTTCTGGGCCTTCACGGCCGCCCCTCCGTCGACCGCCGACCCGAGGTACTCGGCTGCGGCGGCCGCACGGCTGGAGAAGGGCCCGGCGTATGGGCAAGTCGATGCAACGCTCGCCCCCGGCCCGGAATGCTGGCCCACGTACCGCGCCGCCCCGCTCCGCCGCGCCGCGGTGGCCACGGCGGTGCCCGCCCGGCTCCGGCAGGCATGGCAAGCGACGGTGGGCGGCCGGCTCACCCAGCCGGTCGTTGCGGCCGGGCACGTGGTTGCGGCCGACATCGAGGGCGGCATTGTGGTTGCCCTCGACGAGGCAAGCGGTGAGGTGCAGTGGAAGCACGTCGCCGGCGGCCGAGTCGATTCGCCGCCCACCATCCACGAGGGTCTGGTGCTGTTCGGCAGCGCCGACGGCCGGGTCACCTGCCTGCGGTTGAACGACGGAGCCCTGGTGTGGCGTTTTCTCGCCGCGCCGGCCGATTTGCGGACCGTCGCGATGGACCGATTGGAATCGCCCTGGCCCGTCCACGGGAGCGTGCTGGTGCTCGACGGCGTCGCCTACTGCTCGGCGGGCCGGTCGAGCTGGCTGGACGGGGGCATTCACCTTTTCGGGCTGGAGCCCGCAACCGGCCGGGTGGTGCATCATGCCCGCTACGAGAGCCGGCGGCCCGAGTTCCATCGCAAGGAGGCGCCTCGCAAGGAGCCCGGTTTGGAGAGGATCTCGCAGAATATCACCGACTACAAGACGTTCGAGCACCCCGACCGCGCCGACGCCTTCTCCATGGCTGGGGGCGCGGTTTCCGACGTGCTGGTGAGCGACGGCCGCAACGTGTTCCTGCACCACAGGAAATTCAACGCGGCGCTCGAGAAGCAGGAGGAACTTTCGCGGCACTTGTTCTCCACCTCCAGCTTGCTCGACGATGCCGAGAATCACCGGTCGCACTGGGTCCTTGGCACGGGCGACTTCAGCCGCATTCCCGTCGCCTACTCCTGGATCGTGAACAACAAGGGCGGGCGTCGCGGCGCTTCGACGGTCGCCGTGCCAACCGGCGTTGTTCTCGCCTACAACGATCACGCGGTGTGGGGCGTGCAGCGGCCGGAGCAGGGCCAGGCGGCTGTCGGCGAGTACCTGCTTTTCAAAATGGACAACGAACCGTTCCGACCCGGCGAACCCTCGCTGCCCGACTTCCGTAACGTATCGCCGCGCGAGTACGTCTACCGCGTGCCCCTGCCCGGCCGCGGGCGTGCGATCCTCCAGTCGGGCGAGCACCTGTTCGTGGCCGTGATGCCCACCGACCGTCCCGACGACGACCCGCACGCCTCGTACGACGGCCGGCGGGGCGGCGCCGTGCTGGTGTGTTCCGAAGAGGACGGCGCGGTCCTTGCCCGCCTTCCGCTCGACTCGCCCGCCGTTTGGGACGGCATGGCCGCCGCCAACGGCCGGCTGTACATCGCCACCCAAGACGGCCGGATCGTGTGCCTAAACGGCGGATGATCGCGTATGGTCTGGGTGGTGGACGAGAAGACCAAGACCAGACGATTCCGGAAGTTCAGTTGCGTCGGGTTCGTATTGGAGTGTTATCAGCAGGGGGCAGATCGAGAATCACCTCATCGCGTCCAACGTGTTGGGGAGGCCCATTTTCCGGTGGATACCTGAACGACGAGCATCCGCCGCCCCTACCCCCGCAACCCCTCCGCAATCGACCGGAACTGGTCGAGGCCCTTTGAAGGTCGTCGGCAATTTCCTCGGCAATGACGTCGGGGTCGGGCAGGTCGTCGCCGTCTT
>SKZG01000335.1 GCA_007127495.1 Planctomycetales bacterium | reverse complement strand
GCCCGGCCAACGTCGATATTCCCGGCTATGTGTCGCTTGTGGCCGAGCGACGCTACGCCGAAGCGTTGCGACTCCACCGCGAACGGAATCCCCTGGCGGCTGTCTGTTCGCGGGTGTGCTTCCACACCTGTGAAGAAAAATGTCGCCGGGCCATGATCGATGCTCCCGTTTCGATTCGCGGCATCAAGCGATTTATGGCCGACCAGGAGGTCACCTTCCAATTGCCGGTCGTGCGTGAAAATCGAAAGAACGCGATGCGGTCGGTTGCCGTTGTGGGCGCGGGACCGGCGGGTCTTTCCTGTGCGTATTTTCTCGCCCGACTCGGCTACCAACCGAAGGTGTACGAAGCCGAGCCGCGGCCTGGGGGCATGCTGGTACAGGCCATTCCGGCCTACCGGCTGCCGCGCGAGATTGTGGCGCGCGAAGTGCGCATGATCGAACAACTGGGTGTGGAAGTTCACACCGGCATGCGATTGGGAACTGATTTCACACTCCGGTCGCTTCGCGCCGAGGGCTGCGAGGCGGTATTCGTGGCAGTCGGAGCCCCGCAAGGCGTGAGTCTCGGAATTGCCGGCGACGGGGCCGCGGGAATCACCGACGCCCTCTCGTTTCTCAGGGTCTATAATTTACGAGGATCGGTTCCGGTTGGACGGCAGGTGGTGGTTATCGGCGGCGGCAACTCGGCCATCGACGCAGCCCGCACTGCGCTCCGCCTGGGCGCCGACCGTGTCACCGTGGTCTATCGGCGCAGTCGCGAGGTCATGCCCGCCTACCGTGAGGAAATCGATGAGGCCCTGGCTGAAGGAGTCGAGTTGCGGCTGCTGACCGCCCCGGTGGAAATTGTTACGGAGAACAAGGCGGTTGCGGGCGTGCGCTGCGTGCCCATGCAGCTTGGCGCGTTTGATCGTTCGGGGCGGCGCCGGCCCGAACGCGGCGGCGAAGCCTTTGTCCTCCCGGCCGATCACGTGCTGGCGGCCATTGGGCAGTCGCTCGACCTGCAAGGCATTACGGACGGGGTTCAGCTTGCGCGGCGCAACAACGTTTTTATCGACGTCGATCATGCCACCGGCCAGGCCTCCGAGAAGTGGGTTTTCGCCGGAGGCGATGCCGTCACCGGTCCGTCCTCCGTGGTGGAGGCGGTGGCTGCCGGCGAGCGAGCCGCGCGCGGGATCGACCTTTACCTGACCGGCGCCGATCATGCCTTCTGGCGCGAAACCCGACCCGTCGACACGTTCTTCGATCCGGAGGCCGAGCCGGTTGACAACGCCCGCGAGAAATTGCGGCTCATTCCGGTGGAGCGCCGCCGCCACAACTTCGACGAGGTCGAACAGCCGTGGCAGGAAGCCATCGCCATCCGTCAATCGAAACGCTGCCTTCGCTGCGACTACGGCCGCCGCGAATGTGCCGAAGCTTATGAGGTGAGTTAGTCGCTGCACAGAATCCGATTTGTTCGCGGGTTGGCGCGCCGGGAAAGGGCGCCGCCGGCCGACATGCACCATCCGCCGGACCGCCATGCTGCAACCAGGCGGTCGCTATGAGGGAAGTCAAGAATGCTTAACCTATCCATCAATAACATGTCCGTGGAAGTCCCCGAAGGCGCCAGCGTGCTGGAAGCGGCTCGCCAGGCGGGCATCCGCATCCCGACGCTCTGTTACGTCGAGGGGCTGCAGTCGATAGGGGCGTGCCGCGTATGTGTGGTCGAGGTGGATGGGGCGCAGAATCTGGCCGCAAGCTGCTCCATGCCGGCGCGCGAAGGCATGAAGATATTGACCAATTCCCACCGAGTGCGCGAAGCTCGCCGCGCCGTGGTGGAGATGCTCCTTTCGGAACACAACGGCGAATGCCAAACGTGTGACCGCAACGAGGACTGCGAGCTGAGTGCCCTGGCGGCCGAGTTGGGAATCCGCGAGGTGCCTTACCAGGGCCAGCGCACCTCGAAACATGTCGACCTTTCGACGCCCGCCCTCATGCGCGACACGGGTAAGTGCATCAAATGCCGTCGGTGCGTTTCGGTATGCGCGGAAACGCAGGGCGTCGGCGCCTTGTTCCCGCAAAACCGGGGCTTCGAAACCGTCATCGGCCCGGCCTTCAGCCTGGACCTCGAAGCGGTTGCTTGCGTGCAGTGCGGGCAGTGCGCCGCCGTGTGTCCCGTGGGCGCCATTACCGAGCGCGACCAGGTTGGCGAAGTGTGGGCCGCGCTCGACGCGAACGAAAAGCATTGCGTTGTGCAGACGGCTCCGGCCATTCGAGCCGCCCTGGGCGAATGCTTTGGCTATCCGCCCGGCACCCGCGTGACCGGAAAAATGGTTGCCGCGCTGAGACGATTGGGCTTCAATGCCGTGTTCGATACGAACTTTGCCGCCGACCTGACCATCATGGAAGAGGGCAGCGAACTGCTCAGCCGGCTGAGGCGAAAGCTAGAGCTGGGCGAGGAGGTGGCCCTGCCGATGTTCACAAGCTGCTCGCCCGGTTGGATCAAGTACATCGAATACCATCATCCAGATCTGTTGCCGAATGTTTCGACCTGCAAGTCGCCGCAGCAGATGTTCGGTGCCGTGGCGAAGACGTACTATGCCGAGAAGCTTGGCCGGCGCCCGGAGGAGGTGTTTGTCGTGTCGATCATGCCCTGTACGGCCAAGAAGTTCGAGGCCCAGCGTCCGGAGATGGAGGCAAGCGGCGTGCGCGACGTGGACGTAGTGCTGACCACGCGCGAGTTGGGCCGCATGGTCCGCGCAGCGGGCATCGAATTCGACCGCCTCCCCGACGACGAGATGGATGCCCCGCTCGGCCTCTCGACCGGCGCGGCCGATATCTTCGCCAACACCGGCGGTGTGATGGAAGCCGCGCTGCGCACCGCTTACGAAGTGGTTACCGGGCGCCCCCTCCCCCTGGAAGGGCTCCGCGTGAAGCCCATCGAGGGCCTGGAAGGTGTCAAGGAAGCCGCGATCACCATTGAGAACCCAAGCGATTCGTGGGGGTTCCTCGACGGCGTCACACTCCGCGTGGCCGTGGCACACGGCTTGGCAAACGCCGAGCGGGTCATTGCCCGTATTCTTTCCGGCAAGGCCGAATATCACTTCGTTGAAGTGATGACTTGCCCCGGTGGTTGCATCGGCGGCGGCGGCCAACCGCGGTTTACAACCAACGAGATCCGCAGCAAGCGCATGGCCGCCATCTTTCTGGAGGACGAAGAAAAGCGTCTGCGCAAATCGCACGAGAATCCCGACGTGTTGCGCCTTTACGAAGAGTTTCTCGGCCGCCCCCTCGGCGAGCGTTCGCACCAACTGCTGCACACCCACTACACCCCCCGCAGCCGGGTGTAGCGGTGTCGCAAAGCGCCGACAACCCAAGGCGTCTCGGCGCATGTCGGCAGTCGTTCAATATCCCCCGCTCCTGACCACCGAAAGCCAATCATGCGAAAGATACTCGTCACCAGTGCATTGCCCTATGCGAACGGGCATATCCACATTGGGCATCTGGTCGAATATATCCAAACGGATATCTGGGTGCGTTTCCAGAAGCTGCGGGGAAACCGGTGCGTGTATATGTGTGCCGACGATACGCACGGCACGGCCGTCATGCTGCGCGCGAAGCAGGAGGGCATTAGCGAGGAGGAGTTGATTACGCGGATGCAGCGGGCCCACGTAAACGACTTTGCTGCGTTCCACATCGAGTTCGACAATTACGGCAGCACCCATTGTCCGGAAAACCGGGCCCTGTGCGAAGAGATTTGGGCCGCGATCCGCAAAGCCGGCATGGTCCACCAGCGGGAGGTCGCGCAGCTTTACGATACGGCCCACGGCATGTTCCTGGCCGACCGCCAGGTGCGCGGCACCTGCCCGCGATGTGGCGCCACCGATCAGCCGGGCGACAACTGCTCAGCATGCGGGGCGCATTACAGCCCGACCGAATTGGTGGACCCGCTAAGCGTCGTTTCCGGCACCAAGCCCGAAGTCCGCACGCACCCGCACCTGTTCATCCATGTTGAAAACGAGCACGTATTTCTGCAGGAATGGACCCAGAAAGGCGGTCACCTCCAGACGGAGATTGCCAACTACCTGAAAGCGTATTTCTTGAACGAGCCGCTGAAGGATTGGGACGTTTCGCGCCCGGAGCCGTACTTCGGTTTTGAAATACCCGACTCGCCGGGTAACTACTGGTACGTGTGGTTCGATGCCCCGATCGGGTACATCGCGTCGACCTGGGAGTGGTGCAAGCGGACAGGCGAGGACTTCGACCGCTGGTGGGACGAACAGCAGGGCGCCGAGACCGAAATCCACCACTTTATTGGGAAAGACATCACGTACTTTCATACGTTGTTCTGGCCGGCCATGCTCAAGGTGTCGCGATTCAGCCTGCCGCGAAAGATTCACATTCATGGCTTCCTGACGGTCGACGGCGAGAAGATGTCGAAGAGCAAGTGCACATTCGTTTTGGCTTCGACGTATCTGAATCACCTCG
>SKZG01000441.1 GCA_007127495.1 Planctomycetales bacterium | reverse complement strand
GCGCGCGCCGGCGTTGCGGGGCGCGGTTGTCCTATGCGCCGGTCGCCCAAGGTGGCGGTCCGGCGGCAATTCATGCCGGCGGCGGCAAAGCGAGCGTGCCGTGCAATCGCAGAATTCGCCCGCAACCGAGAGTTATTCGGCTTGCCGTTTTTTTCCGGGGTCGGTCCCTGGAAACGGAAAAGCCGCACATTCGCACTGGGCTTTCCGAAGATCGCCCAAAGTGCAGCACACGAGAGGAGAGATACTTATGAATCGCAAAATGTTCGATCGCATCGCCGTGGTTGCCATTGCCGGAGCACTGGTGTTCGGGGCCACCGCCCATGCGGATCTCATTCACCACTGGACGATGGAGGAAGGCACCGGGACCACCACCGCCGACGCCGTCGGCAGCGAGAACGGCACGCTGGAGGGCGGCGTGACCTGGGAAACGGCCAACCTGCCGCCTTTTGTCCAGGGAGGCACCACCGCGGCGACCGCATTCGACGGTCAGTCCGGCACACGCATCACCATGAACGGTTTCGAGGGCATTACCGGCACCGGCGCTCGCACCGTGGCGTTCTGGATGAACGCCGCCGAGGTGCAAGTGCTAGACGCCGCCACCATGGTTTCCTGGGGAACCACCGGAACCAGCAGCGGAACTCGCTTCGACGTGCGTACCAACAACGATGGTTCCGCAGGAACCGTGAACGCACTGAGATTGGAAGTCACTGGCGGTTACATCACCGGCTCGACCGTCCTCACCGACGATCAGTGGCGCCACGTGGCCGTCACATGGGAGAGCGGCGGCGTTCATGACGCCAAGCTGTACATCAACGGGATCCTCGAAGACAACGTTACCCAGAGCGGCACCAATCGAATCATCAACACCGGCAGCGCCGGAGATTTCCGCCTCGGAGACAGCATCCGGACAGGCGAAAGTCGTGAGTTCACCGGCCTGATGGATGACGTGCGGCTCTACGACCGTGCCCTCTCCGCCAGTGAGATCCAGGCGCTGGTGGTGCCCGAGCCGGGCAGTTGGCTGCTGCTGATTTCAGCGTTGGCCTGCGGGCTGCTGGTGCGCCGGCGGCGTGGGAAGGAGTGAGCGAAGAGGAGTGAGAAGTGAGTGCGTGGACGCACGTCGTGTGCCAATGTAGTCGGCGCACGCCGTGTGCCGTCCGCAGCGAAATATGGCCGAAGGCGGAGTAACGGGAGGCCTTGGTGTCTTTGCCCCGGAGGGGCCATGGGATTGTAGCCACGGGTGGAGCGTCGTGGCGGCGCTGTCGCCGCCAACGACGCGGAACCCGTGGAATGAGGGTGAAAACTCCTGAGAGCCCCGGAGGGGCGACGGGATGGACGCGTCTCCGCCGCCCCTCCGGGGCGGATCGGGTGTGGGGCCGAGAGCCACGGGTTGCGCTGGGTCCGACTGTCGTCGGACCGCGCTCCACCCGTGGCTACAGCCCGCCGCCCCTCCGGGGCTAAAGGGCCCAAACTTGTGTACAACAGCGAATGGCTCGCGCCCCGCTGCTTCTCTGGAGCAAACCGTCATGACCACCAATCCAAAATCCAGAATCCAAAATCCAAAATCAGCTTTTACCTTGGTAGAGCTGCTCGTGGTGATTGCCATCATTGGGGTGCTGGTCGGGCTGCTGCTGCCGGCGGTGCAGGCGGCGCGCGAGGCGGCGCGACGCATCCAGTGCGCGAACCACCTGAAGCAACTGGCCCTGGCGATGCACAATTACCATGCCGCGCAGAACATCCTCCCGGCCGGGGCCTACTGCGCCGACGCGAACAACACCTATTGCGAGAGCATCTACAACTGCCACAACTGGTTCATCTCGCTGCTGCCCTACGTGGAGCAGCAGGCGGCGTACGACCTGCTCGACTTCAAGAAGCGCACCCGCGAGTCGCCCAACAGGGAGGTCATTCTCGACTGGCAACTGCCGACGATGATGTGCCCCTCCGACCCCCACGCCGGCCTGACCGGCCACGACCGGTTCAGCCCGAGCGGCTGCCGGGAGGGAAGCCATATCGCCGGCACGTTCAGCGACCGGTCGATGGGCGCCTCGTACCTGCCCAGCGCGGGGCCGGTGGCGCCGTGCAATAACCGGCCCTGTACGTCGCTTTCATGGTCCGACATGCGCAACGACCAGCCCGGTCGCCGGGCGGGTGCGTTGGCGGGCGGCGCGCCGGGCCTGTTCGCCGGCGGGCGCACGGCCTACTCGTTCGACCATTGCCGCGACGGGCTGAGCAACACGTTCCTGGCAGGCGAGGCGCTGCCCTCGCTGTACTTGCACCGCATGCTCTTCCACAGCCATTACAACGTGGGCACCACGCACTACCCGCCCAACTACCACCGCATTCTGGGTGTTCCCAACGGCCCGTTCACGCGCGGCGTCGGCGCGGGATTGGGCTTCAAGAGCGAGCATCCCGGCGGGCTGCACATGGCCATGGCCGACGGAAGCGTGCACTTTATCAGCGAGTCGATCGACTACCGAACCTGGGTCTTCCTGGGCGATCGGGCAAGCGGCGAGGTGGTGAGGCTGCCATGAACACATTCATAGTACCTGCATGCGCCGTGCTCGCCCGCGGCTGCGCCGCGTTGCTCCTTGCCCTTGTGGCGGCGGCCGGGTGCGGCAGTTCGCATCCGCCCACGGTGCGGGTAAGCGGCCGGATAACGTACGAGGGCAAGCCGCTGGAAGCCGGCGAGGTTGCCTTCCAGCCCACGCTCGCGCCCGACGGCGCTCTGCTCCGCCCGGCGGTGGGCCCGATCGGGCCGGACGGAACCTATGTGCTTTCGACGTTTGCGCACGGCGACGGCATTGTGCCGGGCGAGTATGCGGTGGTGGTGACCAGCTACCTGGGCGACCCGCTGGTCGAGGAGTTGGACCCGTCGCCGCCTCCCCGCCCGTCGCGCATCCCGCTGAAGTACGCCTCGCCCGCCACCAGCGGCCTGCAGGCCACCATTCCCGCCAACGCCCGCGGCCGGCTTACATTCGACTTCGATTTGGAGTAAAGTATGGGTGCAGGCTGCTTTGCCATGGGACGGCACAGCGGCGTGTACCTATTTACCATGGGACGGCACAGCGGCGTGTGCCTGCTACATTGCCGCGGCCTGCACCTGGAAACGGAAGAGCCCTGAATACCGTCTTCTTTGTTTTGATTCGGAGACAACGACATGACACATCGGATATACACCTATTGCACGTGCCTGTGTGCAATCGTGTCTTCTCTTGCGGTCGGCGCGGAAGATCCTCCTATACCGGTACGCATCTACTCCGGCGCTAAGTCGCAAACCAAGACGTACATGCATCAGTTTGTCGACAGCCCAAACGGGACGAAGTACGCCTTTCGCTACTTTCCCGGGAGGGATCAGCCCCAGAGCGCCAAGGGACCGAATGCCGGAGCGAGGCCATGCGAAATCTGGATATGCAACAGTGACCTCACCGGACATTACAAAGCGTTTACGTCACCGAAGAGTGAAGGCGGGCACGGTTCCGACGTGATCGTATGGATAACAGACGATCTGGTTTACTACGCCGGCCTTTCATATCAGATCAGCACAGGCAAGATCCTCTGGCAGTTCGATGGGGGCGATGCACAATTACCATTGGCGAGGGCTGCGGCTGTCAACGCGAATAGACTGTACGTGGGTGTTCGAGGACGTGGTGGCCGGGAGCGCCCTTCAAGTACCGAGGGAGCGGGGGCACCGAACAAAGGCTGGTACTGGCTGAACCCCTCGTCGCCAACGAAACCGCAGCTCCATCTCGTATCGGACATGAAGAACCTGGTCGAGTATTTCGACGGATCATGGGAGAATGCCGAAGCGACCTACATTTACCAGAATCCGAGTGATACGAAACTCTTTGTGGTCGTCTATGACCCAATGAAACGACAGGAATATGCCTTCGTTCTGAATGCCGAAGACGGCTCGGTTCACAGTTATCTGGGACCCAATGGCAGAGGTCGCTGCCATAATGGCCATGTCCTGTGGTACGACGATGAAACCTTGTTTGCCGGCAATCAGCACCCCGGTCTATTTGATCTTACGGGCAACTTGATCACTCGCCTGGCCGGCGAGAGGCAAGGGAACCACATTTCGCTCTCACCCGACAAGAAGTGGTGGGTTGCCGATACTTACGAAGAACACGTCGTTCGGCTGTACAGATTTGGCTCCAGCGACTCTGTTGTAATCAGCGGCGACGTCAAATATAGCGACCACCACCCCTCCTTTTCCCGAGACGGACGATACGTGTTCTTTCAGGGGAAGAGACCGACTGAACCCCATATGGGCGTGTATCGGGTCGACGTGTCGAGTATGATAGGTGTAAAGGAGCGCGTCCCTGGGGTGATGACCCAAGGCTACGGTGCCGGCGTTGAATGTCGAATGTCGAAAGCCAAATGACGAAGGAAGCCAGAAGCCAGAAGTCAGAAGTCGGAAGTCGGAAGTCGGAAGTCGGAAGTCGGAAGTCGGAAGTCGGAAGTCGGAAGTC
>SKZG01000039.1 GCA_007127495.1 Planctomycetales bacterium | reverse complement strand
GGCGGCTCCATCCCGCGTGCCCTGCCCGACGGGCCCGACCAGTTCCGCTACCGTGCGAAGATTTGGTTCAAGGGCCACACGCCCGACGAGCGCGAAGAGCGGCAACGTACCGTGCAGTCGATCAACTGGTTCGGGCGGCAGTGATGTAGGTTACGTGAAGGGGACAGCCCCATTTTCGCGGCGGAAGCCGGGATCATTGGGCAAGAACGCCGTTCGGGCCGCGAAAATTGGGACAGTCCCCCCCGGAGCACTCACGGCAAGAGCCGTTCGAGGCGCCGCTCCACGGCCTCCTGCCCGCCAAGAAAACGGAACTCGATACACACCGCCCAAAGTGGGAGCGAGTGGAGCCGGTCGACGCCGATCTTCACCAGATCTTTGTGCGTACACACCACGGCCGCCGCTTCGAGCCCCTCCGCCCAGGCGGTGAGCGAGTGGATGTCGTCCGCTGAGTAGTGGTGGTGGTCGAGAAAGACGCGCCACCCCACGGGCCGCACTCCCGACTGCTCGAGGGTGTGCCGGAATCCGTCGGGGTTGCCGATCGCACAGAATGCCGCCACGGGAAGGCCCGACAGGCCCTCAAGCGGCGCCGTCGTTCCCGAAGCGGAACGCAAACCGATGGGAACGTGAGCGGCTTCGGCCCAGATCGCCTTCGCCGCCACTCGCTGCACGCGGTCCCAAATGCGCACTCGGCCGGCCGGTTCGAGCATGTCGGCCCGAGTGAGGATGATCACGTCGGCCCGCGCAAGCGACCCAAGCGGTTCGCGCAGTGCTCCGCGGGGAAAGACGGAGCCGAACCCAAACGGATCGCATGCGTCGATCAGTACGAGGTCGAGGTCTCGGGCGATGCGGCGATGCTGGAAGGCGTCGTCAAGCAGAATCAGCTCGCAACCCAACTGGTCGACGGCCGTGCGCGCGGCGGCTACGCGGTCCGGATTCTGGAGGTGCGGGACGGCAGGGAGCTTCTGCTCGAGTTCGAGGGCTTCGTCGTTGGGGCCGCCGGCCTTGGCTGCATATCCCCGGCTAACGACGGCAATGCGAACGCCGCGCTCCAAGAACCATCGTGCGAGCCACTCGATCAAGGGCGTCTTACCGGTTCCGCCGAGGGTGAGGTTCCCCGCGCTGATCACCGGCGCGGTGACTCGATGGACCCTGGCGATACCTGCGTCGTAACACCGGTTGCGCGCCTGCATGGCCAGTGTGTAGCCCAGCGAGGCCGCGCGCAGCATGCACCGAACCACCCAAGCGCCCAAACCGCGCCGACGTCCGCTTACGATGTCCAGGAATGTTTGGGGCGAGAGCACGGACTACCCCGCGGCGGCCTTGAGATTTTGCGCCACACCGGCCGCGAACGCATCGACCTCTTCGGGTTTCTCGAATCCGACGATCATCGCGTCGACCACGCCTAGATTCATAACGAACTTCAAGGCCTCGCGGCGTTGCACCTCGTCGAAGGTGCCTTCGCCGATCAGCTTCATGCCGATAATTCCCTTGCCCGCCGCGTGAATCTTTCTGAGCACCGGCACCACTTCATCCATGGGGCCGTCGGTGCGAAAATTGAACTGGTTCACTCGGGCATGCACCACGTCCACCCAGGGCTCCTCGGCCGCGGCCTTCAGCGCCGGAATCGAGTGGCAGGACACGCCGTGGGTCCGAATGGCGCCCTTGCGTTTCAAATCGGCAAGGAGGTCCATCTGTTTGCGCAGTTCGTTTGGCCAATTGGCATCGGTAACACAGTGGAGTTGGCAAATGTCAATATAGTCTGTCTTCAGTTCCTTGAGGAACCGTTCGACCAGTACGTCGGCATCAGGTCGTTCCTCCTCGTTCAGGCCCTGTGGACGGAACCAGATTTTGGTGATGAGGGTATAACTGTCGCGCGGTTTATCTTGCAATGCCCTGGCGACGTGGCCGTGCGTGCCGTAAAGATCGGCCATGTCGATCAGCCGAATGTTCCGGTCGTAGCAGTAGTGGAGCAACTCACGAAACTTCTGTTCGCCGAGTCGGGTTTGGTTCGATTCTCGCTCCCATCCCCGCATGCCGGTTCCGATGCCGATGCGAGTGACCTTCAACTCCTTGCCCAGGGGCACGACGGCCGATGGGTCGATGGGAATCGGCGCAGCGGCCATTCGCCCTGCTGCCAGCATACCGGCGGCACCGGCGGCGGCCGTACCCAGAAAGTTACGGCGTTGCATTTTCATGGCTTGTTCTCCTCGTACGGGTTTGCGGCCTCTATTGTGGCAGCGGATCAAGGCCCGGTTTCCGCCTGGCCCCTGGACGCGCGCGGCCCATCGCCGTCGCGAAAACTGGGTCCGTCTCCCATGGGCCGTTCCTATCATAATAGCTGGCCGGGGAGCTTTTGGCAACACAGCCTAATGGGCACACAGCCTAACGGGCGTATTCCGGAGTTTCGGCAAAACCCTCACAGGCCGCAAGCCCAACAGGAGATTTCACCCAAAAAATGGTGCCATTTCCCGAAATCGTAACGTAGGATTGCTTGGCTGAACGGCTGTGATCGCCAAGAAAACGCGCTGCAAAGGAGTGGCTTTCAATGCGAGTGGAGTATATCAACCCGTTTGTGGTTGCCGTGCTGAGCGTCTTTCGAACCATGTTGGGAACCGAACTGAAGCGCGGCAAGCCTTTCGTCAAAGGCGGATTCCAACCGAGGCACCACATTAGCGGAGTGATTGGCCTTTCAGGCAAGGCGCGCGGCACGATTGTATTGAGCCTCGACCGCGACGCCGCCCTGTGCGCCACCGAAGCCATGACGCAGGAACGTCCTTCGGAAATCGACGCCGATGTGATCGATGCGGTGGGCGAACTGGCCAATATGATTGCCGGTAGTGCGAAGGCGAAGCTGGAACGCTTCGATCTGAGTGTCAGCCTGCCCTCGGTCATCACGGGCAAGGGACACTGCATCGAGTTTCCGAGCAACACGACGCCCATCTGCATTCCCTTCGAATGCGAGTGGGGCGCGGTCGACGTCGAGGTGGGGCTCGTCGAAGTAGCAGCCCCCTGCCCCGTCGCCGTACCCGTGTAGCCCGCTTGGACCGATTGTAGCATGCACACGCCGTGTGCCGTGATTCCCAGACGGCACACGGCGTGTGCCTGCTACAATGCAATGGGTCCGGCAACGGTTACGCGAACAGTGCGTCGACGAAAGAGTCGGGCTCGAACAAGGCAAGGTCATCGGCCTGTTCGCCCACGCCCACGTATTTCACCGGCAGCCCAACCTGCTGGCGGATCGCCACGACTACGCCGCCTTTGGCCGTGCCGTCGAGCTTTGCCAGCACAATGCCGGTGCACTGAACTGCATCGGTGAAATGCTTCGCCTGACTGATGCCGTTCTGCCCCGTGGTCGCATCGAGCACCAGGAGCACCTCGTGCGGGGCGCCGTCCACCTGTTTGCCCAACACTCGGTGGATTTTTGCGAGCTGCTGCATGAGCCCTTGCTGCGTCTGAAGCCGGCCGGCTGTATCGACAATGGCCACATCGAACCCGTCGTCCAGCGCCTTGGCGACCGTCCGGTGGGCCACGCTGGCCGGGTCGCTTCCCGGCTGGCCTTTGACAAGCTGCGCGTCCAGCCGGCTTGCCCAAATCCCTAGTTGTTCGACGGCGGCGGCGCGAAAAGTATCGGCGGCGCCGAGAACCACACGCAGCCCCCGGTCACGGAACATCTTGGTGAGTTTGGCAATGGACGTGGTCTTCCCGCAACCGTTGACCCCGGCCACCATGATGACGGTCGGGCCGCTCGCGGCGAACCGAATGGGATCCGCCGGCTGAGCGAGCAACTCCTTGAGCTTCGCGCGAATGACACCAATTAGCTCGTCCATGCTGACCACACGGGCGCGGAATTGGGCGCCGACGTCGTCGACAATTTGCCGGGCCGCCTGCACGCCCATATCGGTCTTCACCAGCGACTCGAATAACTCTTCGAGCACGGCGTCGTCGACCAACCGCCCTTCGGCCTTGAACAGGTCGCGGATGTCGGTATTAAGCAACTGCGTCGTCTTGCGCAGCCCTTGTTTCAGTTGGTCAAATAGTCCCATGATGGTTTTCTTCCGTCTTCTTCATCAGGCGGTCCAGTATTCCGTTGACGAACTGCGAGCTGCGCGCCGTTCCGTACCGTTTGGCCAACTCGACGGCTTCATCGACAACGACGCGCTCCGGGGTTTCCGTGTGCATCAGCTCATAGGCTCCAAGTCGCAGGATATTCCGGTCGGTGGCCGTCATGCGTCCAAGGGCCCAATGTTCCGCGGTATTTTCCAGGAGGGCGTCGATTTCGGCACGATGTTTCCGACACCCGGCCACGAGATCGCGGGCGAACTCGTAGGATTCGGAGTCCAGACGCCGCCGTAGAAACTGGTCGCGCGCGCCGGGAACGCCGCCAGGGTTCAAGTCGTCCTGGTAAAGGACCTGGAAAGCGACTTCACGGGCGCGGCTGCGTCGAGACATATTTGGTCGCTAGTTGCTAGTTGCTAGGGGCTAGGTGCTAGGGGCT
>SKZG01000221.1 GCA_007127495.1 Planctomycetales bacterium | reverse complement strand
CCACGGAATACACAGAATACACGGAAAGAAGGTTCTTCTTTTTTCGTGGTTGCCCTTCCCTCTTTCTTCTCTTCTCTTTTTCCGTGTCTTCCGTGTCTTCCGTGGTTGTGTTTCCCTCTTTCTTCTCTTCTCTTTTTCGGCCCCGCCGTTTCTAATGGTGGCGAGGAAGAGCCGCGGGTTTGCTTGTATTTGCCAAACATCGCTCCACGGGGACAAGCCCGCGTCCCAACAGCCCCGCCGCCACCATCCCGGGCTTGCCGGTGGCGGCGAGCGGCGGGTTGAGGTATAATTAGGTCTGGAAGCACGGAACCGATATATCCGTCGCTGCGCGTTACTACCAAATAGGAGTTTTGCCATGAGGATCGTGACGATTTCACTGTTGGCCGCCGCCATTTCCACCGCCGCGCTGGCCCATGCCGAAACGGCCGCCTGGCAGGCCGAGTTGGACCGGGCTCGCACGGCAGGGCAGGGGGGGGTCTTGCCCGCGGAAGACGCCGCCGGAGCCGTCGACGGCAAGGTAACCGGCAAGTTCAGCTTCCATACGGGCCAGGACGAAAACCCCTTCTGGCAGGTCGATCTGGGCGAGGTGCATAACCTGGGACGGGTGGCGGTATACAATCCGCACGTGCCGGAACGGTTGGCCGGCTTCAAACTGCTGCTGTCCGACGACGGCGCCCAATGGCGCGAGGCGTACGCGCACGACGACACGCCGCCGGTCGGGGCAGGGGGGGCGAAGCCCTTTATAGTGCCGTTGGAAGAGCAGCGCGGACGGTTCGTGCGCATCCAGGTGCCGGGACGTATATGGATGCATCTCGATGAGGTGCAAGTATTCGCGCCGGGCGGTGAAACGAACCTGGCACGCGGCAAGCCCGCCACCCAAAGCAGCACGAGCCAGCATTCGACCCGGTCGATCCGCGTCGACGCCGAGCAGGGCAGGGCAGGGGAGGCCGAGTTGGCCCGTCGGGCTCTCGATCTGGTGCTGCGCCCGCTGGGGGCGGAGCAGCGTGAGTTCCGCGCGGAAGCCGACGCACTGCTCGCCGCCGAAGCGCCGCTCGACGACCCGCGCTGGGTGGCGCTGTACGGCCGGGCCGTGGCGATGCGCCAACGGCTCGCCGCCGTGCGTCCCGGCTTGGAGCGTTTCAGCCCGCGGGCGATGCGCATGGCCATCGACGATATGGCGTCGGTGTTCCCGGAGCAATTCGCTGATGCCGGCACGCACCTGGCCCGGCTTTCGGCCATCGAGGCCCGGTTGCCGGCGTTGCGCGAGGAACTGGCCGCCGGCGCCGAGGGCGCGCTGGCCGAAGCGGAGGCCGTGCTGGAGTTCCAACGCGAGGTGCTGCTGGCCAATCCGCTGCTGGATTTCGACAAGCTGCTCGTGGTGCGGCGGAACCTGGGCGGCGGGGCGAGGTCGGCCATGGGCGGCGCGATCGGCATGGCGGCCAACTTCCACGCCAACGACGCGGTGGCTCCGCGTGGCTGGGACAACGAAATCGGCGTCATCTCGGGCCTTCGCGGCGAGCCGCAAATAAGCACGCTTCACAAGCCCGACGGCGGTCGCATCGTGGCCGACCTGAAACTCGACTTCGACGCCCGGCGGTTGCTGTTCGCCTCGATCGGCCAGCAGGGCAACGCGTGGCGCATCTTTGAGATCGGCGTCGACGGCGAGGGGCTCGTGCAGGTCACGCCCGACGAAGGGGCCGACGTTTCGCACTCCGATCCCTGCTACCTGCCCGACGGGCGGATCATTTTTGCCTCGACCGCCAATTACGTGGGCCTGCCCTGCGTGTTCGGCAATGCGCCGATGGTGAGCCTGTACCGGTTGGACCGCGCGACGGGCAAGATCCGCCAGCTCACCTTCGAGCAGGACAGCGACTGGAACCCGACGGTGACCAACAGCGGCCGGGTGATGTACCAGCGCTGGGAATACGCTGACCTGCCGCACTCGAACTCGCGCATCCTCTTCCAGATGAACCCTGACGGCACGGGGCAAATAGAGTATTACGGCAGCAACTCGTACTTCCCCACCTCCTTCTTCTTCCCCCAGCCGGTACCGGGCCATTCGACGATGGTGGCGGGCATCCTCACCGGGCACCACGGCACCGCCCGCTCGGGCCGGCTGCTGCTGTTGGACCCCGCCCGCGGCCGCCACGAGGCCGACGGCGTGGTGCAGGAGATTCCCGGTTGGGGGCAGGAGGTCGAGCCGATCGTGGCCGACCGGATCGTCGACGGCGTGTGGCCGCAGTTCCTGCACCCGATGCCGCTTGGCGAGAACTATCACCTCGTCGCGATGAAGTGGCGCCCCGACGCGCTGTGGGGCATCTACCTGGTCGACGTGTTTGACAACATCACGCTCGTGGCAGAAGTGGAGGGGGCGGCCCTGTTGCAACCCGTTCCCGTGCAGCCGCGGCCCGGCGTGCCGGTCATTCCCGACAAGATCGACCTGCGGCGCGACGACGCCACGGTCCTGGTAGGCGACGTGTACCACGGCCCCGGCCTCGAACGCGTACCCCGCGGCGAAGTCAAGGAGCTTCGCGTCATCAGCTACTACTGGTCGTCGCGAGGAATGGGCGGCCTTCTGGGCAGCATCGGCATGGACGGGCCCTGGGACATCAAGCGGGTATTGGGCACGGTACCGGTCGAAGACGATGGCTCGGCGCATTTTACCATCCCGGCCAACAAGCCCATCACGCTCCAACCGCTCGACGCCGAGGGGAAGGCCCTGCAACTGAAGCGCACCTGGATCGTGGGCATGCCGGGCGAAACGGTTTCCTGCGCCGGCTGCCACGAATCGCAGAACACCGTGCCACCGGCCCGCCAGGCGCCGCGGGCCGCGTTGCGTGCGCCTTCGCGCATCGAGCCGTGGTACGGCCCGGCGCGGGGGTTCGCCTTCCATCGCGAGGTGCAACCCGTGCTCGACCGCCGCTGCGCCGGCTGCCACGACGGGCAGCCCCGCGAGGACGGCACCACGCTCGTCGACCTGCGGGGCACCGAGATGCTCAAGGGCTGGAACTCGCAGATTTCCGGCCGGGTCAACCCACAATACGGCGGGCGGTTTTCCGTTTCGTACGGCCACCTGCACCGCTACGTGCGGCGGCCGGGCATCGAGAGCGACATGCACCTGCTCACCCCCGGCGAGTTCCACGCCGACACGACCGAGCTGGTGCAGATGCTCCGCAACGGCCGCCACCATGGGGTCGAGTTGGACGCGGAGGAGTGGGACCGGCTCATCACGTGGATCGACCTGAACGCGCCCTACCACGGCACTTGGTCGGAAATCGTCGGCCGTGCGGCCGTCGACCGCGTCATGCCGCGGCGGCTGGAACTCAGCGAGCGGTACGCCGGAATCGCTATCGACTACGAGGCGATCTACGAGCCCACCCGCGAGCCGATCGTGCCGATTCTGCCGGAAACGAGGGCTCGCCACGATGGGGACTGTCCCGATTTTCGCGGCACGCCCACCGCAACGGCCAGCGCAACGGGCGATGAAGCCGCGAAAATGGGACTGTCCCCTTTGCCGGAAGCGTTGAGCGTACCCGGCTGGCCGTTCGACGCCGCCGAGGCCGGCCGGAGGCAGGAAGCGCTCATCAGCAAAACAGCGGCAAGAGGGGAGGGGGGCAGAAACGGGAACGGTACCCTTCTCTACGAGACATCCACCGGGCCGTCGCCGGAAGAAGCAGTTGCCGCTTCTTCTGACCGCCGGGTCATCGACCTGGGCGAGGGGATCACCCTTGAGTTGGTGCCCATTCCCGCGGGCGAGTTCGTGATGGGGCAGGGGGGAGGCTCGTCGACGGAGGCCCCGCCGCGGGCCGTGTCGATCGAGCAGCCGTTCTGGATGGGCCGCTTCGAGGTGACCAACGCGCAGTTCGCCCGCTTCGACCCGGAGCACGACAGCCGGCACGAGTCGCGCCACGGCTACCAGTTCGGCCGGCTCGGCTACCCGGTCAATGCTCCGGACCAGCCGGTGGTGCGTGTAAGCTGGCAGCAGGCGATGGACTTCTGCCGCTGGCTGAGCCGAGAGACGGGGCTGAAGTTCACGCTGCCCACCGAGGTGCAGTGGGAATGGGCGTGCCGCGCCGGCACGGCCACGCCGTTCTTCTACGGCGACCACCACACCGACTACACACCCTACGCCAACCTGGGCGACATCCGGCTGCGCGAGTACGCCGCCTGCACCGCCCGCGGCGGCTACACCCGCGCCGAGGTCATTACCAACCCCAACCGGTTCGACGACTGGGTGCCGCGCGATACGCGGTTTGACGACGGGCATTTCCTCTCGGCGCCGGTGGGCAGCTACAAGCCGAACGCCTGGGGTCTGCACGACATGCACGGCAACGTGTGGGAGTGGACGCGCAGCGAGGCGGCTGGCGGACGGATGATCGTTCGCGGCGGCTCCTGGCGCGACCGCCCGCACCGCGCCACGTCAAGCTACCGGCTCGACTATCGCCCGTACCATCAAGTGTTCAACGTCGGCTTCCGTGTCATTTGCAGGCAGGGCGACAGCGTGCTG
>SKZG01000342.1 GCA_007127495.1 Planctomycetales bacterium | reverse complement strand
CGGACCGGGAAAACCGCGAATCGCTGGCCCTTGGTTTTGACGCCGGCTCGGTGGCACTGAAGACGGTGGTTGCCGATGTCGCAGGGCACATTCTCGATACAACCTACACCCGCACCAACGGCCGGCCCCTCGCTACCGCGCGCCGCGTGTTGGCGGAACTGCTCGAGAGGTTTCCCGAAAGGCGATTTTCGCTGGTTGCAGGCACGGGCTCGGCCGGCCGGCTGATCAGCGATTGGCTGGGCGCCGTTTTCCTGAACGAGGTCATTTGCCAGGCCGTGGCAGGGCGTCGCTTGGCTCCTCAAGCCCGAATGCTCCTGGAGATCGGTGGCCAGGACAGCAAGCTGATTATCCTACCGAAGCCCGGGTCGAACGGCCAAGACATGCTCGATTTCACAATGAATACGAGTTGCGCAGCCGGGACGGGGAGTTTTCTCGACCAGCAGGCCTCGCGATTGGGCGTCAGAATCGAGGAGGAATTCGGATGCATGGCGCTGCGGAGCCGTCTGCCGGCACGGGTGGCCGGCCGGTGTAGTGTGTTTGCCAAGACCGACATGATTCATCTTCAGCAGCAGGCGACACCGACGGAAGACATCGTCGCCGGGCTTTGCCTTGGGCTGGCCCGCAATTTGAAAAGCAACCTCGGACAGGGCCACGACTGGCAAGGGCCGATTGTGTTTTGCGGCGGGGTAGCGTCCAACGAGGGCGTGGTCCGTACCGTTAGCGAGGTGCTCGACCTTGCTCCGGACGATTTGATTGTTCCGGACGAGCATGCCGTTACCGGAGCGTTGGGCGCGATCCTAGTGGCGCTGCGCGAGCGTGCCGAACGGGGCTCCGACTATGGCAGGCCGCCCGCTGAGCGGCTCGACCTGCACGCGCTGGACCGTTCCCTCCGGCAGGGCAACGGGGCGGCTCACCGGCTGAAACCACTCGACGCGCCGGCTGAACCCGGCAACGCCGCGGCAGAACGGACCCCACGTCCCAACGAGGCCCCCACGAGCCTTACCGATGGTTACTTGGGGCTCGACGTCGGCTCGATCAGCACCAAGGCGGCTGTGATCGATGCCGAGAATCGGCTGCTGGCGAAGAGCTACCAGATGACCGCCGGTCGCCCTTTGGACGCGGTCCGGCGGGTTCTGGCCGCGATCCGGGAGCAACTCGGCGACCGCGTACGGATTCGCGGCGCCGCCACCACCGGTTCCGGACGATACCTCACGGGCGATTTCATCGGTGCCGACCTCGTGATTAACGAGATCACCGCCCAGGCCACGGCGGCTGCAGAGGCCGACCCCAGCGTCGACACGGTCTTTGAAATCGGCGGACAAGACAGCAAGTACATCAGCCTCGACCGGGGGGTGGTCGTTGACTTCGAGATGAACCACGCCTGCGCCGCCGGCACCGGCAGTTTTTTGGAAGAGCAGGCTGAGCGTCTCGGCATCCGGATTAACGAGGAATTCGGCCGTATGGCGCTGAGCAGTCAATCGCCGATTCGGCTGGGAGAGCGATGTACCGTTTTCATGGAGTCGGACTTGCTCAGCCACCAGCAGCACGGCGAGGCGGCGGAAGACCTGGTGGCCGGCTTATGCTATTCTATCGTTGGGAATTACTTGAGCCGGGTTGTGGGGAACCGCCGGATTGGCGAGCGGGTTTTCTTCCAAGGCGCGACGGCCTTCAACCAGGGCGTGGTGGCCGCGTTCCGAAAAGTGACCGGCCTGGACATCACGGTGCCGCCGAACCACGAGGTGACGGGCGCCATCGGCGCCGCGGTGCTCGTTCGCCGCAATCAGCAACAGCGCGGCGATCTGGAAAGCCGATTCGCCGGATTCGCTCTGGCCGATCTGGAGTGCAGCGTGCGCAGCTTTGCATGCGATGCGTGCAGCAATCATTGCGAAGTGAACGAGGTCACCATTCCCGGTCGCAGTCCGCTCTACCACGGCTCGCGTTGCGACCGGTACAACATCAAAAAGGAATCGGTGCGGTCGGCGCGGGCGATTCCCGACCTGTTCGCTGAGCGGCAGCAACTCCTCATGGGCCATGCCCATCTTTCCAAGCCGCGGCCCGGCCGGCCGACCATCGGGATTCCCCTGGCGCTATCCAATTACGAGTTGCTTCCTTTCTGGGGGACGCTGCTAAGCGACCTGGGGTTCAATGTGGTGGTCAGTCCGCCTTCCAATTCAAAGATCATTCGCCGGGGGGTGGAGGCGGTTCTTTCGACCCCCTGCTTTCCGGTCAAAGTAGCTCATGGCCACGTTCTCGAACTGGCTGACCAGGGCGTCGATTTCCTGTGGATTCCCAGCGTGGTCAGCATGTGGCGGGACGGCGCCGGCCAGCGATTCAATCAGCTTTGTCCCTATGTGACGTCCATACCGTACCAGATTGCGGCAGCCGTGGACCCGGAGGCGCGCGGGGTACCGTTGCTGAAGCCGCCGGTGAGTTTCGAGGACGGCCCGACCGGGCTGGTGCGCCAGCTTACCGCCGTCGGCCGCCGCCTGGGCGCGTCCGGCAGGCAGCTCCGCCGGGCGGTCCGGCGCGCCTGGCGGGCACAGGAACAGTTTGGGGCGGCGTGCCACGCTCGCGGGCGGGAAGTGCTCGAAGGCTTGAGCCCCGGTCAGCGGGCTATCGTGGTCGTCAGCCGTCCGTACAACGGTTGCGACTGCGGGCTGCACCTCGATTTGCCAGGCAAGTTGCGGCAACTTGACGTCCTCGCGATACCCGTCGACTTCCTGGAACTCGACAAGGTCCAGCCGCGAACCGACCGGCTCTTTCAGGAGATGTATTGGAAATACGGCCAGCGCATCCTCCGCGCGGCGGAGGTGATCCGTTCCGATCCACGCCTCAGCGCCATCTTTCTTTCGAATTTCGGCTGCGGGCCCGACTCGTTCATCCAGGAATACTTCTACCGGATCATGGCTCCCAAGCCGGCGCTGGTTCTGGAAATTGACGAGCATTCGGCCGGTGCGGGCGTGGTCACGCGGCTGGAAGCCTTTCTGGAAAGTCTTCGGGCGGCAAAGCCAACCGACTTGCCGGCGCCGCGCCGCCTTGGGCCGCCGTCCCAAGACAACCTGAAGAACCGCGTCGTATTCGTGCCGTGGATGGGCGACCAGTCGCATACCCTGGCGGCGACTTTTCGGGCCTACGGGCAGGCGGCCGAGGTCATGCCGACTGCCGACCCCGCCGGCTTGGATTTGGGGCGGCGGGCGTGCGGGGGCAAACAATGCCTGCCCTGCTTGATTACCGCGGGCGACCTGATCCAGACGGCGCGACGCCCTGATTTCGACCCTCGAAAGGCGGCCTTTTTCATGCCGGGAGGGTCCGGGCCCTGTCGCTTCGGCCAGTACAATTGCCTGCACAAGCTCGTGTTGGACGACTTGGGACTCAGCGAAGTGCCCATCCTCTCGCCGAGCCACGACACCGAGTTCTATGATCATTGCCGCGAACTCGGACGCGATGCCTTGTTACAAGCCTGGCGCGGCAATTGCGCGGCCGACCTATTGGAACGGGCATTGGCTGCTATCCGACCCTACGAAACCCGGACCGGACACACCGACGAGGTCTACCGCCGCTGTCATGACCGCCTAATGGCTCTGGTCGAGAGACGGCCGTCACTCCCACAGCTCGTGGAGGAAGTCGGTCGGGCGGCAGCCGAGTTCCAGGCGATTCCGACCGATCGGAGTCGGTGGCGGCCGAAAATCGGCATTGTAGGAGAAACCTACGTTCGTTTCCACAGCTTTGCCAACAATGATCTGGTCCGCTGGCTGGAGCGACTGGGCGCGGAAACGGTTCGCCCCGGTTTTCCCGAGTGGATGTACTATACCAACTGGACGCGGCGAAGCCAGGCATGGCAGGAGCGCCGGCTGCGTCGTTGGCTGACTGCCCGAATTACCGACGCGGTTATGTAGCGAGCCCACCGCCGGCTGGCCGCGCCCTTCGGACCGGTTTTGGGCTCGTTCGACGAGCCCCACCCCCGGGAGCTGTTCGCCTTGGCCGCCCCTTACCTGGACCCCACATTCCAAGGAGAGGCGATTGTTACCATCGGCAAAATGCTGGAGTACCAGCGCCAGGGCTGCCACGGAGTGATCAACGTCATGCCGTTCTCCTGCATGCCCTCGACCATTGTCGCCGGGCTCATCAAGCAACGGAAGGGGCCGCTCGGGCAAATGCCCTCGCTCACGTTGAGCTTCGACGGGCAGCAGGATCCCGCCATGGAAACCCGCCTGGCGGCCTTCGTGCACCAGGCGCGGGCGCTTCGGCAGAAAGGTGTGAGCCGAGGGGTTCCAGCGGAACATGACTGAAATTGGCTCTTCCGTTTCTGGGTGCAGACTGCTTCTCCTTGGGACGGCACAACGGCGTGTGCCTACTACATTGGAGCGGCCTGCACCCAGAAACGGGAGAGCCCAAATTTCTGTTGCAGCCCGACCTACCGGTTCCCGGCTAGGGGTGATCTGCGTACAATCACTGGGAAAGAGGGTAATTTCGCTTTCACCATAGACATGTTGCCATGAATCGCCCATCCAATGAAACCAAGCCCGCCGG
>SKZG01000134.1 GCA_007127495.1 Planctomycetales bacterium | reverse complement strand
TTTGGGCGATGCGTTCGACCCGTGCCTGAATTTGCGATGCCTGCACGCGCCACCGGTCGTCACTCATCCCGGCTAGCTGGGCCATGTGCCGGGCCACCTCACGTCGTTCCGCGTGGACGCGTTCCATTTCGGAGGCGATCCGCCCCGAGTCGGCGCGTTCCACCTTGGTGAGGCGGCGGCGGGCGGTGCGCCGCAGCCAGCCCTCGTTGGGTGGCTCTTCCAGATGCCGATAGTGGACGGCCAGGGCAAGCACCTGCTCGTCGCGGGCCAACACGGTTCCATCGCGGGCGAGAATGCGGCCCCGCACGCCCGGCACCGACTGCGTCCGCCGAAGCGGCTGCAGCGCTCGGCGCCGATACTCCGGCCCCTCCGCCCACTCGGTTTGCACGCCGCGCACGAACACCGCCCCCATGAGCGCGGCGAATCCGAACGCCGCCAGGCGCATCCGCCGCCGCGGGTCGGTCGCCCCGGCCGGCGCCGCGCGGGGAGTTCGGAAGTGGTGCCAGTCGATACGCATGGGGCTAGAAAGTTTCACGTTCCGTTCGGGTCCATCCGGCCACCATGAGGACCGGCAGGGCAACCACCGAGGTATACAGTGCGGCGCCCAACGATCGGACGAGCTGGGGCAGCAGGGGGAGCGCGGCATCGCCCAGCAGGCCGGCCGTCGCGCCCACGCCCAGGCACCACGCGGTCAGGCCGGCGGCCGTCAGCGCAAGGCGTACCGGCAGGCGACGGTCGATCCGGCGACGGCGCGCGTGCTGAACCAGCCCGCTGAGGCCAAAGCCGATCAGCAGCATCCAGGCCGCTCCCACCCCGACGCGCCCCGGCGCGATCAGATCGGCCAGCAGGGCCACGGCGCCCGCCGTGAGGAACGCCCATCGGCTCGGCACCAGCAGCACCCACACAATCGCCGCCAGCGCCAGCAGGTCGGGCGTGACGTCGCCCACGCGCAGCACCTCGGCCAGTGCCGTATCGACCAGGGCAGCCAGGTACACGAACACAATCAGCAGCACGTACGGCATGGGTTACGGCTCCACGCGCACCACCACGACCTTCTCGGGCGGCGAGCCGGTCAGGGCGGGGCGCATCCAGATGTCCCAATGGGCGGCGCCGACGGATTGCTCGACGCGCTCGACCACGCCGTAGCGAGGCAGCGGGGCGCCGAGGCCGGCCAGCGAGCCGGCAAGCACCTCGTCGCCAGGCGTAACCGGCTCAGTGACGGCGATCATGCGAATACGGCAGAGCATCTCGCCGGTCCCTTCCACGATGCCCTCCGCGCCGCGGGGCGACCGCAGGCGGACGACGTCGCGAAAGCCGGGCGCGTCGAGCGTGCGTACCACGGCCGTGTTCGGCCCGGCGCGCACGACCCGTCCCCAAACGCGGCCTCCTTCCACCGCCAGGTGCCCCGGTTCAACCCCATGCTGCTCGCCGCGGTCGACGACGGCGGCCCCGTGGAGCACCAGGGCGCCGGGCTCCACGCCGTCGACGCGGCCGACGTCGAGCAGCTTCTGCCGGAGCAGATAGCCGCGCGCCTGTTGGCCCAAAACGCGCGCCTCGATGCCGCCCAGCCTCAGCAGTGCCCGATCGGCGGCCGGCCGCTCCGCCTGCGTCGTTGCCAAGCGCCGCTGCACGGAAGCGAGCCGCTCGGCCAGCACGCGGTTTTCGGCCGCAAGCCGCTCGGCCACATCGCGGGCGGCGGCCAGCTCGGCGACGTTGCCAAAATGACTTGCGACGCGAGCCTTCACTTGGCGCCCCAGGGCCACCATGCCGGCCGCGGCACGTTGGCCCGGGCGCAGCGCGCCCAGCGCCCAGCCTTGGGCAGGCATCAGCCATGAGGGCGGCAAGGCAGCCAACACGGCCGTTACTGCCAGGGCAACGGCCAGCGCCTGCACCGGGGTTCGCACCTGGGTTCGCGTCGTTGGATCAGTCAAAGTGGTGCCTTGTGGAAAGCGAGTTTATCACGCGTCCTTGACCCCCTACTTACTTGTTTTGGCACAGGCCCTAAGCCTGCTCGCCCGATTCGATCGCGCGGCGCCATCGCTCGCGCTGTTGGAGGGCGACCAACAGGCCTTTGACCGTGGTGGCGCGCGGCTCGGCGCTGCGGCGGACGGGCAGGCCGGTTTGTTCGTGCAGGTAGCGGTCGATGCCCGGCAGCAGGGCGCCGCCGCCGCACAGGACCATGCCGCGGTCGAGCAGGTCGGCGGCCAGGTCGGGCCCGCAATGGTCCAACGTCATCTTCACCGCCTCGGCAATTTCCTCAAGCGGCTCCGCGAGGGCTTGGCGGATTTCCTCGCTGGCAAGGGTGGCTTTGCGCGGGAGGCCGCTGACCGTGTCGAGTCCGCTGACCTGCACGGTGCGTTCCTCCTCAAGCGGCGCGGCGCTGCCTGCTTCCATGCGGAGCCGTTCGGCGGCAGGCATGCCGACTCGCAAACTGTAGTGGCGGCGCAGGTAGTCGGCAATGGCCTGGTCCATTCGGTCGCCGCCGGTGCGAATGGACTGGTCGGCCACGGTATCGGCAAGGCTCATCACGGCCACCTCGGTGGTGCCTCCGCCGATATCGCACACCATGCTGGCCAGGGGCTCGGCAATGGGCAAGCCGGCGCCAATGGCAGCGGCCTTTGCCTGCGGCATCAGCCATACCTGACCGGCCCCGGCACGGAATACACTATTGAACACCGCGCGTTTTTCGACTTGGGTGATCCTGGCCGGTATGCCCACGAGCACGCGCGGGCGGAGCCTCCGCCCCGGCGGCTGGGCCTTGCGCAAGAAGTAGCGCAGCATGGCCTCGCACAGCGTGAAATCGGTAATGGCCCCGTTGCACAGCGGGCTGACGACGCGGATGGAATCGGGCGTACGGCCTTGCATTTGGCGGGCCAACTGCCCCACCGCGCACCCGCCGGAGAGGATTTGGCCCGTCTCCTTTTCGACCGCCACCACCGAGGGCTCATCGAGAACGACCCCCTCGCCCACCACGCCAATCAGGGTGCTGGCGGTGCCCAAATCGACCGCCAGGTCGCATCGGAAATGCCTCAGCAGTCGGTCGAGCATCCGTGCTCTCGGGGCAAGGACCAGGAAAGGACTTCGGAACGGGCCTCGGTTACCACGTGGATTGTGAACCGGGACTGTGTTCGACCATCGGTCCGGCGTGGCTCCACGTGGAATCGCTCACGGCCGGCGGGGCCGCACGCATCGCCGGCGCCCCCTTGAACTCGAAGTTGTACTCGCCCATCTCCAGGTACAACATCAAAATACCCAGGAGGATGGCAATCCACGCGACAATCAGGAGCATGGTGTACAGATCGGCCCGCGGCTTCCGGTATCGCGGAGCCTGCTGCCGGGGCTGATCGCCTAACGGAGATGGATCAAAGTTGGCTTGTGACACGGTCCCCCCTCGCCAAGCTGCCTTGGGTTTCGGTGATTCGGCACACGGAGCGGTCGACGTCGGTTCGGAGCACCTCGACTTTACCCAGGTACATGTTGCGGCCGCCGCCTACCCGGTACACGTAAAGCTCGTGGCCCTGCCGGAGGCCGTCGTCGGAGCCGATCGATATTTCGACCAGGCCGTCGCCCATGACGGCCATCACCAGCCCCTCGACCACGGGCAAGCCCATCTCGGCATCGGGATCGATCTGCGCCGCCCGCAGCTTGTTCCGCATGTCGGTCAGTTCGACAAGCAGCTCCCGGTTGGTTTCCTGGAGTTGGTTCAGTTCGAACACCGAGGCGTGCAACTGATCGGTCAGGCGAACCACTTCTTTGAAGTGATCGTCGCGCTCGCGCTGCGCCGTGCGGATATCGGAGCGCAGCGTATCGATTTCCGTTCGCAAGCGGGCAAGCTCCCTGTGCGAGGCGTCGACGGCGGCCACGGCCTCGCGATGCGCCTGGGTTAGTTCCGCCAGTTCCTTTTCGCGTTCATCGCGTTGGCGCCGGAGTGCTTCCCTTTCGTTCTCCAGCTTGACGCGAACCTGCTCGTAGTTCGACGTCTCCTCCTCCAACTGCATGGCCAGTGCATTGCGCCGGTCGGTCAATTCCTGCAACCGCTGCTCGCGCTGCTCCAACTGCTGCCGCAACCCAAGGTCCTGCCCCGGACCGGGGCTTGGGTTGTCGACCACAAGCATCCAATTTTTATGCGTAGCGTACACCGCCACGGCGAACGACGCGAATACCAAGCTCATCAGCAAGACGAGCACCACAAAGATTTTTCCGACAAGGTTCATGCTTCGACCTATTGCGTTGGCCGCCCTACAAGGCGGAAATGGAATAAGGGTTTGGAAGCCGGCTCCAACCCGTCCCTTTAGTATAACTCCCCCCGATTTCGCCTGTCAACTGAAAACCCCGCAACCTACCAAAATGGTAAAGGCGGTGCCTCGCGCAAAACCCGGGCTACGGATCATGGGTATACGCATGATGGGCCACTATCGCTTAGTACTTTGGTGTGTCTTCACAAGCCGCAGGCGAGTTTATTTCCGGCTCTTCCGTTTCTAGGTGCAGACAGCCTTTGTTTCAGGGACGGCACACGGCGTGTGCCTACTAC
>SKZG01000198.1 GCA_007127495.1 Planctomycetales bacterium | reverse complement strand
CTGTGCGAAGAAGGCCCCGACACCCTTCTGCCCATGCTGCGCCATCGTATGAACATCCTGCGGGGTTGGGCGCAGTTGGCGTGGACGGTTCGGGCGGGCATTCCGGCCCCGCAACAGGGGAGTATTCGCGGTCCGGCTGCCGACCGGGCCGCGTTCGTCGCCGCTATGCACAGCGTGTCCGGTCCCGTGGCCGATGAACTCATCGCCCGCCTCGGACCGCCCCGGTTCACCCATCTGCTCGACGTGGGCGGCGCCTCGGGAACGTGGACCCTCGCGTTCCTCCGCACTGCGCCCGACGCCCGGGCAACCCTGTTCGACCTGCCCGACGCGGTCGAACAGGCGCGACGCCGCATTTCCGAAAGCGAGGCCGCCGGCCGGGTCGACCTCGTGCCCGGCGATTTCTACACCGCCCCCCTGCCCGCCGGCGCCGACTACGCTTGGGTCAGTGCCATCGTGCATCAGCACTCGCGGGAGCACAACCGCGCGTTGTTCGACAAGGTATACACCGCACTCGTACCGGGCGGGCGCATCGGCATCCGCGACATTGTGATGCAGCCCGACAAGGTGCAGCCGGTCGAGGGCGCGCTATTCGCCATCAACATGCTGGTGAACACCGAGACGGGCGGCACGTTCAGCTTTGCCGAACTGGCCGCCGACTTGCAGGCAGCCGGCTTCATCGAACCCGAACTGCGCATCGAAGACCCCGCCATGAACTCGGTCGTCGAGGCCGTGAAACCGCAGTAACCAATTCGTCCCTGCAAGGGCAAGCCCACCCCCCTACTGCCTGCCTCATCCGCTGAATTATGGCGATTCGATGACGCCCACCCCCCGCTGAAGGGTCGCAGGCGTTGCTCTTGTTTGAAACGGCGTCACTCGCTATAAGCCACTTCGAGAGTTTCTTTCAAAAAACCATCGTCATTGCGGTTGTCGCCACGTTTGAAGCCTCATGCCTGGAATGAAGTTGAAGCGACTTTTCCTGTCCGTGTCACCGCCGTTCGGCCCGGAAAGCTGCACGGCATCTCGTGCGTTCGTGGCGATCGTGGCAATGGCTGCCTTGCTGGCAACGATGGCGGCGCCAGCGCCCGTTTGGGCGCAGTTGGACGACGAAATCATCCCGTTCGAATATCCAACGGTGGAATCGATCCAGGCCGCGCTGCGGCAGGTGGATGAATTGCCGGATCTGGACGAGGCGGCCCGGAGCAAGGTCCGCGATCTGTATGCCGGCGCGCTGGAGGAACTGGAGGCGGTGAGGAGTTGGCGGAGCAAGGCCGCGAGGTTCACCCAGATGGTGGCGGTTGCCCCTCAGGAACTCGCTCAAACGCAAGCCGACTTGGCCGCGATGCCGGAAGCGACGCAACGCGCCTCGCCCGCGGCGAACTTGACAGAGCTGAAACAAGCGATTCTGACCAAGGAGGCCGAACAGACCGAGCAGAAGTCGCTGCTGGTGGATTTGGAATCGGAGTTGCGGCGCAGGGCAGCCCGCCGGGTGGAGGTCCCCAAGCTGGCCGGTGCCGCTCAAGAGCGCCTTGCCGAGGTTTCGCGGCAGCTCCAAGCTCCGCTTCCAACGGAGCCGGCAGCCGTCGCCACCGCCCGCCGTGTAAAGCTTCTGGCCCGCCGCGAGGCCCTCGAGCAGGAGCTGGCGTCGTACGAACACGAGTTGCGGGCGTATGAGGTTCGCAGCGAGCTTCTTGCGGTGCGCCGCGACTTGGCCGCTCGCCGGCTTGCGAATGTGGACCAGGTCCTGGTCGAGTGGCGAGCCGAGGCCACCCGCCAACGCTACCAGGAAACGGAATCGCAACTACGACGTGCCCGCGAGGAAGCCGACGGCGCCCATCCCGCTTTAGAACGTCTGGCCGAAACCAATTCCCAGTGGGCTGAGCGTCGTAAGGAGTTGGCCCGACTGATCGCAAGCACCGGCGAGGAATTGGAACGGACCACATCCCAACTCGCCGCGTTGCACGACCAATTTGAGCGAACGCGAGAAAAGGTTGAGACGGTCGGGCTGACCGACGCCATCGGCTTACTACTACGCAATCAGCGCGAGTCACTTCCGAACACGCGCGATTACCGGGCCGGCATCGCCGCGCGCCAAGACGTGATTCGCCAGTGTCAGCTCGATCTGCTCCAGTTGAAGGACCGGCGTTCGGAATTGGTGAACCTCGACGTGCAGGTAGCACGGGAGCTGCGCATCATCGGCCGAGAGAAAGGTACGGGCGGATTGGTTGGCGCCGACGAAGCCGTGCGAGCCTTTCTTCAGTCAGAACGCGATTTCCTCGACACGCTAATCGTCGACGCGAACACCTACTTCAACCGCCTTGTGGACCTCGACAACGCCGAGCGGCAGTTGCTCGAAAGCACCCGCAAGTATTCCAGTTACATCAACGAACGGGTCTTGTGGATTCAGAGCGTCCCGATGCTGGGCGTCCAGGATTTCCGCAGCCTTGGCCAGGGCCTGAATTGGTTGATCCGGCCGGCCAGTTGGATGGAACTGGGGCGCGCGCTGGCGGCTGACGGCCGCGCGTATCCCCAGCTCGCCGCCGGGGTTCTGGTTCTGTTCGGAGCCCTGTTGGCGTGGCGGCGCAGGATGCGGCGCAAGCTTTCCGACATTGGCGACGTGGCGTCGCGTTCCATTTGCTGCAGTATCGCTCCCACCGTCGAAGCGGTTGCGCTCACGCTGCTCTATTCCGCGATGTGGCCCGCGCTGATCGGCTTCGTCGCGTGGCGGCTCAGCGCCGATACCACCGACCTGGAGTTCCACAAGGGCGTTGCGGCCGGATTGTCGTCTCTGGCGGGTGTGTACTTCGCGCTCGAACTGCTGCGCCAGATGTTCCGCCGCAACGGCCTCTTCGAATCGCATTTCGATTGGCCAAGCGCCCCGTTGCAGCTCATGCGCCGCCGATGCCGCCGTTTGATGCTCCTGCTCCTGCCGCTGGTCTTTCTGGCGGCTGCCATAACCGACCAGGAGCACGGGCGCAACGCAGCCTCGCTCGGCCGAATCGCCTTCATCGCAGCCATGACCGTCTGCTCGTTCTTCCTCTGGCGCACCCTTCGCGCAACGGGGGGGGTTCACAATCATATCATTGCCTCCCGCCAAGGCGAGTGGTTGGTGCGCACACGTCCGCTTTGGTATCCTGTGCTACTGGGCCTGCCGCTGTCGCTGGCCGTACTGGCGTTGTTGGGCTACTACTATACGGCGGAGCAGCTCGCACAGCGAATGGTTGCCACGGCCTACGTGCTATTGGGATTGGCCTTGCTGCGGGCGTTTCTCCTGCGCTGGGTCCTGATTCGGCGCCGCAAGCTGGCCATGGAACAGGCCAGGCAACGCCGGGCAGCGAGCCACGAAGACGGCGCCGGCGGCGAGGCGGTGGTCATCGCCTCCATCCCCACCGCGCCGGAGCCCCAGGCCGACCTGGCCGCCATCAACATGCAAACCCGCCACCTGGTCGAGTACTCGCTGGCGATGACCGGGCTGCTCGGCTTGTGGCTGATCTGGATCGACGTGCTGCCGGCCCTGGGGTTCTTGAATCGAGTCGAGCTATGGCAAGCGGTTGAGCAGGCGCGGGCCACCACCCTGACGGACGTGGGACTTACGCTTCTTATTCTTGCCACCACACTGATCGCCGCGAAGAACATACCCGGCCTGTCGGAAATGCTGCTGCTGCGCCACTTGCCGCTCGACGCGGGATTGCGGTACACCGTGGGGACGGTCTCGCGCTATCTGATCATTCTGGTTGGCATCGTGCTGGCTTCCCAGGCAATCGGGCTGGCGTGGTCGAAAATACAGTGGCTGGTGGCCGGCATCAGCGTGGGGCTCGGGTTTGGGCTGCAGGAGATATTCGCCAATTTCGTATCCGGCCTGATTATCTTGTTCGAGCGGCCGGTACGTGTTGGCGATGTCGTAACCGTGTCCGACGTCACCGGCGTCATCTCGAAGATTCACATGCGGGCAACCACGATCACAAACTGGGATCGCAAAGAATATATCGTTCCCAATAAGGAGTTCATCACGGGGCGGCTTTTGAACTGGACGCTCAGTGACCAGGTCAACCGCCTAGTTGTGAACGTGGGCATTGCCTACGGCTCCGATACCGAGTTGGCCGCCCGCCTGCTGCTGGAGGCAGCCTCGGAGCATCCCCGCGTGCTGGCCGACCCCGAGCCCCGGGTCACCTTCGAGGAATTCGGCGACAGCGCGCTGAAGTTTGTGTTGCGGTGTTATTTACCCGATCTGGAAGACCGCCTGGCGGTGATTCATGCCTTGCACATGGCGGTAGATCGGAAGTTCCGCGCGAAGGGCATCGAAATCGCTTTCCCACAGCACGACGTCCACGTCCGATCGATCGAGCCGGCACTGGGCCTTTTCAACCGTGACAAAGTGAAACCCGGCGCGTCACGCGCGAGGCAGGAATCCCCGGACGGCGGCGCGGCCTCCGGCCACGTCGCTTAAGCCCACAGAAGGCCCCGTGACTCATGGTCACCGCGCTCGTTCCGCCCCATTGCGGAACCGCCCACCAGCCCACCCTACAACCTGCACGCTCGAACTGG
>SKZG01000433.1 GCA_007127495.1 Planctomycetales bacterium | reverse complement strand
TTCTCGGCCGGCAAATGCCCGGACCTGCTCAGTCCGACCGGCAGGCAGGCCTCGGCGACGACCTCGACGGACTGGTAGACGGCTTGGACGGCGAGCCGCTGTAATCTTGCACAAGGAATGGAAACCAAGTCCCATGGGCCTCAGCGAACAACAGCCATCGCTTCCGGGGTTCGATGAACCCGAAGAAACGCCGGCCAAGGCGGCGCCGGGTGGGTTTTCGACGGAACCGGTTATTTGTCGCACGGGCACTCGGCCACCGGACGACCTGACCGGTCAGGTGGTTTGGGTTGTCGACGCGCACAACCTGATCCACCAGCTTTTCCATGCCCTACCGGAAATGACCAGCCCTCGGGGTGAACCGGTCGGCGCCGTCTACGGCTTCGCGCGCGACATGCTGTACCTGCTTGAAGAGAAAAAGCCCAACTACCTTTTCTGCGCGTTCGACATGCCGGGCAGGACCTTTCGGCAGGAGATGTTCGGCGCGTACAAGGCAACGCGGGCCGAGATGTCCGAGGACTTGGTGCCTCAGTTCCGCGCCGTGCAGCAACTGCTTCTTGCGCTGGGTATCCCATCGCTGGGCTGCGAATCCTACGAGGCCGACGACGTCATGGCCACCTTGGCACAGGCCGTCGAGCAGCGGGGAGGACACTGCTTTCTGGTGACCGGCGACAAAGACTGCCGCCAGCTTATTACCGATCGGGTCAAGCTGTACAACATCCGCAAGGATCAAGTGGTCGATCGCGAGGCGCTGCACGAAACGTGGGGGGTACGCCCGGAGCAAGTGGTCGATTTCCAGGCCCTGGTTGGCGATTCGTCCGATAACGTGCCGGGCGTGCCTCTGATCGGCCCCAAGTACGCCCGCGAACTGCTCGAGCAGTTCGACACCCTCGACGCGGTACTCGACCATGCCGACGAAATCTCGGGCGCCAAACGTAAGGAAAACCTGAAAACCTACCGGGAACAAGCACTGCTCAGTCGTGAATTGGTGCAACTGAAACGCGACGTGCCGGTGGCCGTCGACTGGCACGCTGGGCGGGTGGGGGGCATCGACGTAACGGCGGCGCGCCATTTGTTCCAGGATCTTGGCTTTCGCGGGATTGTCGCGCGTTTGGAAGGTCTTGGCGGTCAGCCGATCGCCCCGAAGGAGCCTGACGAAAAGCCCGTGCATCATATCGTCGATACGCCGGAGAAGCTTGCCGTCCTGGTCGACTTGCTTGGCCGCCAGCCGGCGATCGCTTTCGATACGGAGACCACACATCTTTGGCCTCGATGGGCCGAGATTGTCGGCTACTCGTTTGCCGTCGGCGGCACCGACGCCTGGTACGTGCCCGTCCGTGCTCCACGAGGCGAACCGTGTTTGAATCCGGACCAGGCACTCGCGGCTTTGCGCCCCCTGCTGGAGAATGAGCGCATTGAAAAGGTGGGGCAGAACCTCAAGTACGACATGATCGTGCTGCGCAACGTAGGGGTCGAGTTGCGCGGCGTGGCGTTCGACACGATGGTGGCCAGCTACCTGCTGGACGCCGGGCGACGCAGCCACAGCCTCGACGAGTTGGCCTTGCGCTACCTCGATTTCACCAAGATCAAGACCAGCGAGGTCATCGGTTCCGGGAAAACCCAGAAACGCATGGACGAAGTTGCAGTGGCCCGCGTGGCAGAGTATGCCTGCGAAGACGCCGCGGTTTCCCTGCGATTGCGACCGATTTTGGCTGAGCGGATCGAGCAGGCCGGGTTGAACCGCCTGCTGGCTGACGTGGAAGTGCCGCTGATCGACGTGCTTGTCGAGCTGGAATCGAACGGCATCCGGATTGACGTCGATCGGCTGACCGAGTTGAGCCAACACTTCGGCGCCCGCATGGACGCCGTCGAGGAAGATATCTACCAGCTTGCCGGAAGACGGCTGAACATCGGTTCGCCCAAGCAGCTTCAGCAGGTGCTCTTCGAGGAGTTGAAGCTGCCGGTACTCAAGAAGACCCCCAAGACAGGCCCGAGTACCGACGCCGACGTACTCGCCGAACTCGCCCAACTGGGCAACCCCTTGCCGGCGAAGATCCTCGAGTACCGGCAGTATGCAAAGCTCAAGAATACGTACGTCGATACGCTGCCGCGATTGGTCCACCCGGAGTCGGGCCGCGTTCACGCCTCGTTCAATCAGGTGGTCACGGCCACGGGGCGGCTTTCCAGCAGCGATCCCAATTTGCAGAACATCCCGGTACGCACCAAGGAAGGGCGCGAAATCCGGTCGGCCTTCATGCCCGGCCATGAAGGTTGGCTGCTGCTGGCGGCGGATTACTCGCAAATCGAACTACGCGTCTTGGCCCACCTTTCTGCCGACCAGCGATTGTGCGAAGCATTCGCCCGCGACGAGGATATCCATACCCGCGTGGCCGCCGAGGTCAATGACGTGTCCAGCGAGGAAGTAAGCCCGGCGATGCGGCGGGAGGCGAAGGCCGTCAATTTTGGCGTCATTTACGGCCAAAGCCCCGGTGGGTTGGCCCGATCGCTCGGAATCGACCGCGACCGGGCAGCCCGGTTCATCGATGATTACTTCCGCCGTTACTGCGGAGTGGATCGGTTCTTTGCCGAAGTACTCACCGAGTGTCGGCAAAACGGGTATGTGCAAACCATTCTCGGCAGGCGCCGAGCCATCGTTGGTATTCGGCATGATGCCCAGCGGGCGAAGAATCTGCCGGAACGTACGGCGGTTAATACGGTCATTCAGGGGTCGGCGGCCGATCTGATCAAGCTGGCCATGCTGGCCGTACATCGACGGTTGAAGCAGGAAGGGCTGCAATCGCGAATGTTGCTACAAATTCACGACGAATTGATTTTTGAGCTGCCGGAGGAGGAGCGGGCCACGGTCACTGAACTCGTACGACACGAAATGTCGACGGTCATGCAACTACGTGTTCCCCTCAAGGTGGACGTGAAGTGCGGACGCAATTGGGCCGATGCAGAGTAGGGGGCGCGGTCGATGCATACTATTGGCATCCTGGGCGGCGTGGCGAGCGGCAAGAGCATGGTGGCCCGGCAACTAGCCGAATTAGGGGCAGGCCTGCTCGACGCTGACCAAGCCACCCATGCCGTTCTCGAAGACCCGGAGGTCCGAGAGGCCCTGCGCCAGCGCTGGGGAGGCGACGTTTTTCGGCCCGAAGGAGCAGTCGACCGCGAACGAATCGCCGAAATCGTCTTCGCCGAACGACCCAAAGGAGGGGGTGAACGCCGTTTCCTTGAGAATCTGGTGCATCCCCGGGTTGCCTTGCGGCTTGACGCTGAGCGGCAGGCCTTCGCCGCGCGGAAATATCGTGCGGTGGTACTGGACGCCCCATTGCTTCTGGAAGCCGGATGGGATAAGCTGTGTGATATGCTGCTTTTCGTCGACGCAGCACTTGAGCTTCGGCTGGCTCGGGCGGCGGCCCGCGGATGGACGGAACAGGACATCGCGCGTCGCGAAGCCGCCCAGTTGCCGCTGGACGTCAAACGCACCCGCGCCGACGCAATCATCGACAATTCCGGAACGCCGCAGCAGACTGAGGCCCAAATCGAACGATTTTGGCGGTCGCTGGCAGAATACGACAACCCACCTTCGTCACCATCTGGGTGACGCCTCTCCACCTTTTCGGGAGCAAGACCATCATGCCACACTCGCGCTATTCCAAATGGGGCGTTGAAGAAAACGACTCGAATCAGGAACGCGATGGTTCCAATCCGGACCAGAAAACTCCCATTCCACGTCATGCTTTCGCCACCAACCGCGACGCCCCGGCGCAGGACGACCGCCGGAGCAGGTACGACGAAGAAGAGCCGCTATCTTTGGCAGAGCAGATCGTTGCCGAAAGCGGCTATTTGCCGAAGGCGCAGCTCGAAAAACAATACGCGCTGCCGAAAGACCCGGGCGATACGCACGTTGCCGAATTGCAACGCATGACCATGGCCGAACTGATCGAAGAGGCCCGCAAAGAAAGCCTCACCGATTACTCCGGCATGAAGAAGCAAGACCTGGTATTCAAGATTCTCAAGGAGCGCATCAAGCTGAACGGCCTGATGTACGGTGAAGGGACGCTCGAAATCCTACCCGACGGATTCGGCTTTCTTCGCAGCCCCGAGTACCACTATCTTTCCTGCCCGGATGATATTTACGTCTCGCCGAGCCAGATTCGCCGTTTCGGGTTGAAGACCGGGGCGACGGTTTCCGGCCAGATTCGCCCCCCGAAGGAGAACGAACGCTACTTCGCCCTGCTGCGGGTCGAGGCGATCAACTACCAGGACCCCAACCTGCTTTCCGGCAAGGTGTCGTTCGACGACCTGACGCCGGTGCATCCCGACGAACGCATTCGCATGGAGACGACCGCCGACGAGGTCAGCATGCGCGTGGTCGACCTGATCGTGCCGATCGGATTCGGCCAGCGCGGGCTGATTGTGAGCCCCCCGCGCGCCGGGAAAACCATCCTTTTGCAGAAGATGGCCAAGGCGGCGCTAACGAACTATCCCGACCTGTACGTCTTCATGCTGTTGATCGACGAGCGCCCGGAAGAAGTCACCGA
>SKZG01000296.1 GCA_007127495.1 Planctomycetales bacterium | reverse complement strand
TCGGAAAACCGGGCGGCTCGCGCCGCTCCGCTACAAAGTAAGTGGCATTGGGCGTAAGCCAGCCGGCCATGCGCCGAAGCAGTTGCCCGTTGAGGCGTTTTCGGAGCTGTTCCAGTGGTCGCCGTTCAGCGAGGTCGGTGCGGACAGCGCGAGCCCATCACAGCTTCTTCCCGGTCGTGGTAATCGGGAAAATGGCTTCCCAGGTTGCAGGTGTGCAGTACTTGCCGGTTGTACGCCGAAAGCCCGCAAACGCGCAGGACGCCGTCATGCTCGCGAATGCGCTTGTAAAGCTGGACCAGTTGCCCAATCAGACAGCTATCGAGCACGGGAATCTGGTCGAGTTCCAGCACGAGCCGATACGTAAAGTGCCGACACAACTGCTCCCACACTTCATCGGCCAGGGGAGGCGCCTCGCGAGCTTCCGGGGCCTTGAGGATGCGAACCCAAAGCCAATCCGGTCCTCGCTCGACTGCCAACTCCCAGCCGGGAGCGATTGCCAACATGACATTTCTCCTATGATGCGGGTACGGAATCCACGCTGAAGATAAGAATCCTCTGCATTGAGTGTACTCAAGCCCCGTTTTTTGACAAGCCCACCAACGGGTGGGCGCGAAAAATAGCTTGGTCTCTTGGCGTTACCGGCTCTTCCGTATTACCCAAAAAGCCTCGCTTGCGCGTCCCGACTATCTTCCTGTAATGCAGATAGCCCCAAGTGCTCCAACCCGGACCCGGTCAGCTTTCGGCCGCGCGGGGTGCGAATGACCAGCTCGGTTCGCAAGAGGAACGGCTCGACTTCGTCGGCCAGCGTGTCGACTGCCACGTTCATGGTGTGGGCGACCGCCTCAACGCCCACGGGACCGCCCTCGAATACCCGCGCGATGGTTTCAAGGTACTTGCGGTCCTGGGGATCGAGCCCGCGGCGGTCGATGCCGAGCATTTCCAGCGCCGCCCGCGCCACCTCCAGGGTAATTTGCCCGTCGGCCCTGCTTTGGGCGTAGTCGCGTACCCAGCGAAGCCGGTTGTTCGCCAGCCGTGGCGTGCCGCGGCTCCGAGAGGCGATTTCGCGGGCGGCGACGTCCTCGATCCCGACTCGCAGCTTGGCCGCGTTCCGCACCACGATTTCGGCCAACTCGTCGACCGTGTAGAAATCGAGGTGCTCACGAAGCTGGAACCGGTCGCGCAGCGGCGCGGAAAGCAGGCCGGTGCGGGTCGTGGCACCAATGATCGTGAACGGGCGGAGTTGCATGTTGATGGTGCGGGCGTTGACCCCCTCGCCCAGAATGATGTCGATCCGGAAGTCCTCCATGGCCGGGTAGAGGAACTCTTCGACGGCCTTGGGAAGGCGGTGGATCTCGTCGATGAACAGCACCGAGCGTTCCTCGGCGTTGGTCAGGTAAGGGATCACGTCCTTCGGCGCGGCCAGGGCGGCGCCGCTGGCGATCTGGAAGCCGACGCCCAAATCGCGCGGAATGCACATTGCAAAGGTCGTCTTTCCCAACCCCGGCGGTCCGTCAAACAGAATATGCCCCAGCGGCTCGCCCCGCTTCGAGGCCGCGTCGACAGCGATTTCCAGCCGCGCATAGACCTCCCGCTGGCCGACCATTTCGACCATGTGCCGCGGACGCAAATCGCGATCTTCGTCTTGCAGATCGCCGGACGGCTGAAGGATGGGTTCCCGGGGCATCGGTCAGAAAAACTCGCTTGGTCCTAGTTACTATAGCCGAAACCCGGCTGGGCGCGCGGGCACTCACTCGCGACTTTGCTCGTACACCGCCTGCAGGAGGGCCTGCACGTCTTTGAACTTGCGTCCCGTAGCCAAAGCGGCGTCGAGGAGCTTGCGGGCATCGGCCTCGGCATGGCCGAGCGTGCGCAGCGCCTCGTAGGCTTCGGCCACCAGGTCGGGCTGCGCGTCGCCTCCGGCAACTTCCTGCCGCGCGACCAGCAAGGCGAATTTCGGCACCTTGCGACGCAGCTTGGCCACGATCCGCTCCGACATGGCCGGCCCGATGCCCGGCAAGGCACTCAGCGCCTTGGCGTCCTGCTCCTCGATGGCCGCGGCCACCTCGCGAACCGGCCGGACCATCGCCCGCAACGCCTTACGCACCCCCACCCCGTCCACGGAGCAGAACAGTTCAAAGAACTCGCGCTCCGCCTCGCTAAGGAAACCGATCAGGCGCGGTGTAAGCCGTCCCTGCACGGGGTTGCCTTCGAGGTATTCGATAGTGTGCAAGCTGATTTCGCGGGTTAATTCCTGCTGCAATTGGCGTCGGGTGAATTCCGGGATGAGCACCTCGTGCTCCACGGCGCCCATGCGCAGCGTGAGCCGATCGTCCTTCAAGGCCATCAACTCGCCCGTAACCCGCGTGATCATCCTTCGCTCTCCATGCCCCCTCGTGACCGGCGAGGCTACTTCGCCCCCCGCGGGGACGGCGTTTCGTGAGCAGCCACCGTTCCGGATTCTTAACCGTTCACGGGGCGGCGGGGGCAGTTTTCTCCGGCTCCATGCGAGGGGTACAGTCCCATGTTCGCGGCGGAAACGGTGGCTCATTGGGCAAAACCGCCCTTTGTGCCACGAAAATTGGGACCGTCCCCCTGTGAACGGTTACCCAGATTCTAACCGCCTTCGCCGGCAAAGGGAATGGTGCCGTTCGCCACCCACGCGGGCACCAACCCCTTCGCTGGGGTAGGCGCACGGCGTGTGCCCCGCCCGAGAACGACGGCTCTTTGCCGGTGAATCAGGAAAGAACCTGTTTTTTCGCGTGCAATTTCCATCGCGCCCGACTATACTGGAATCGGAAGCGGCGGTTGTTTCGCCGTCTATTCGTTGTCTCGAATATTCGTTGTCTCGAACGCTCGGTGGTGCTGTCATGCTCCGAAGTCCATTTCTCGTGTCCGGCTTGCTTCTCGCCTTGTTGGCGGCCTTGCCGACGACGGCCAATTCGTCGGAGGCCATTATTTTCCAGTCGGCGGCTGCCCGTCACGGCTTGGCGCGACCCTGGATCGCTCAACTCCAGGTCGACCGCACCCGAGCCCGCCTCCGATACCTGCTGCTCTATGAGGGCGTCCTCTACGCGCAATCGGACAGGGCGATGGTGCATGCGATCGACGCCGAGACCGGCGCGACGCTTTGGGCGCGGCAAATCGGCCGTCCGAACCATCCCAGCCTCGAACCCGGCGCAAGTGGCGACCTGCTGGCCGTGGTAAACGGGTCGCGGCTGTACGTGGTCAACCGATACAACGGCGATTTGCTCCTCGAGCGCGAGTTGATCGGTGCGCCCGGGGCCGGCCCCGCCTTGAGCCCGCGGCGGGCCTACGTGCCCATGCTCCAGGGCCTATTGGTTGCGTACGGAGTGGAACCGCTCACCGACCCGATGCGCGAGTTGGGCCGGGTTCCGGAAACGCTGACCGACGAGGACCGCGAACGGCTGGAGGCCGAACGCCGCCGCGATATCCGCATCAACCAGGAGTTCATTCGCCCGCTCGCGGTGCAGTCGTACGGGCGGACCACCATACAGCCCCTCGTCACCACGCAAACCGACCACGAAGAATACATCACCTGGCCCACCGAACGTGGGTATCTGTACACCGGTTCGCTCGATCCGCGCAATCCTGAGAACATCAACCTTCATTACCGCCTGCCCACGGAAGGGCCGATTGTATCGCAAGCGACCTACCTGCCGCCCGATCCGCGCATCACCGGCGCGCTGGGCACCATTTTCACCGCGTCGCGCGACGGCTTTGTGTACGCGGTGGCCGAGAAGACCGGCGATATGCTGTGGCGCTACTCGTGCGGCGAGGCCATCGTCGAGCGTCCCGCCTTGGTATTCCCCCGCCTGTTCGTCACGACGCAGCTTGGCGGCATGTTCTCCTTGGACGCCACGACGGGCAGGCAACAGTGGTGGGCCCCCAATGTCCGGCAGTTCGTGGCGGCCAGCGAAACCCGCGTGTACGCATTCGACATGACCGATCAGCTTCTGGTGCTCGACATCGAAAGCGGCGCGCGGCTCGATAGCATCTTCACGGGCCCTCTGCCCATTCGCCTTTGCAACGATCAGAACGACCGCATCTACCTGGCAAGTAAGACGGGGCTGCTCCAGTGTCTGCACGAGTTGGAGCAGACCGAGCCGTTGCGCCACAATGTGCGCGCTCCGGCCCGAAGGGAAGTGCAGCAGGAGCCGGTGGCGGAAGAACGTCCGGCCCGCCCCGACGCCCAGGACGCGCCCGACGACGATCCGTTCGGCGGAGCCGGTGCCGATCCCTTCGGCGCCCCGCAGCCGCCCGCCGACGAGGACGCGCCGGACGACGATCCCTTCGGCGGCGACCCGTTCGGGGGCGACCCGTTCGGCGGAAACTGAGGAAGTTGCCCGGTCGGAGCGCTGGTCAGTCAGCTATCGACGTCCTCCACCCCCTTTCCGCCACCGGCCGGCTTGCCCGGTCGGAGCGCTGGTCAGTCAGCTACCCGCGCCGCGCACCCCCTTTCGCCACCGGCCGGCTCGCCCGGCCGGAGCGGTGGTCAGCCGGCTACAGCCGCGCCGCGCACCCGCTTTCGCCACCGGCCG
>SKZG01000088.1 GCA_007127495.1 Planctomycetales bacterium | reverse complement strand
CTCAGCGAACCGGACCTGACCGACGCCGAGGCCGAGCCGCTGCGCGAGCAGTTCCGGGATCATCCGGCCCGCCAGGTGCTAGAGGCTGCGCTGGCGAGGGCCATTCCCACCTACTTGGAAGCGCCCGACGACGTCGCAAGCTGGTTCCTTTGCGATGCCCGAGGTCTTTCCACGGTCCGGCTCCCGGCACCGACCACCGTAGGCAGGAATTACGCCTGGCGAAGCTTCTTCCACGGCGGTCCGGCCGATCTCGATCCCTCATGGCGGCCGGGCCCCGACGAGCGGCTCGAAGAAACGACCCTCTCGGCGGTGTTCCGTTCGCAGGCGACCAACCATTGGATTGTGGCCGTCTCAACGCCGGTCTATGCCAATTCGCCCGACCGGCAGTTTCTCGGGGTGGTGGCACTGACGGTGGAACTGGGCCGTTTTGTCGAGTTGCAGGGCAGCCGGAGCCAATTCGCGGTCCTGATCGATTGGCGCGACGGGCCGCAGAAGGGCACCATCATTCAGCATCCGTTGTTCGATCGGCTGATTGCCGAGCAGGGAAAACTGCCCGATCGGCTCAAGGACTACCGTGTCACGCCGACGCACCTGCCCGACACATCTGCCCGGCAGCGATCCTACCGCGACCCGCTGGCCGCCGACGCGGAAGGCGGAGTGTACGACCGCCCCTGGCTGGCCCACATGGCGCCGGTTGAGGTGCGGTCCGCCGAGACCGGCTGGGTAGTGATCGTGCAAGAGGCGTACGACGAGGCCATCGGCCGCACCCTTCAGCAGCTCCGAGCCGGGCTGCTGCACTACGGCATCATTGCCCTGGCCCTGGTCGGCTTGGTCATGGTGGTGCTGTGGATTGCGGCAACACGGCTCAGCCGTGGGTGAGCGCAACCGGCTGCGTCACCGTTGACGGTTACCGTGAATTCGCCCCACACACACGGCCCACGGAAGCGCAGGGGACACGGAGAGCGGGTCGTGGCCGGCGGCGATGTGCCGGCATGTTTGTTTCCTGTGGTTCGCCCGGGCAAGGGGGCTCCCGGGCCGCAACTCCGTTTGCACGCTTCTCTCCGTGTCCTCGGCGGTCCCGTGGGCTGGGGCACCTTTGAGGTGAACGATTCCCACGGCGACTTCCGGCTACACGATGTTCTACCCGACACGCAAACCTTAGGCAAGAGCACTTACCCGGCCTCCAGCTTGCGTTCCACCTGGCGAATCGCCTCCTCGGCCGTCCACACGCGATGGGAAACATCCAACGGCGTACCGTCAGCCATCCAGCCGTCAATGCGCCGCTGTGCCGAAACGACCGTACTATGCCGCCTCCGGCCGAAATAACTGCCAATCTCGCTCAATGCCGCCCGCGTGTGCTTGCGGGCCAGCCACATGGCCAGCATGCGCGGGTAACTCACGTTTCGTGTCCGGCCGCTCGACTGCAAGGTGCCTGAATCGAGTTCGAACACTTCACATACGGCGCGTTCGATGTCGGGCAGTCGGACCACGGGCCCCGCGCGGCGGATCAACTCGCCCAGGGCTTCCTTCGCCATCGGCAGGGTCACCGGCTTTCGGAGGGCTTCACTGGTAGCCTGAAGGCGGCACAAGGCGCCGGAGATTTCGCGAGCGTGGGTCGTCACGCGCGACGCAATGTACTGCTGCACGTCATCAGGCACTTCGATGCCCAGCCGCTTGGACATCTGACGGACAATTCCCAGCCGCGTTGCATGGTCGGGTGGGTCCAGCCGGCACACCATGCCGCTTTGCAGCCTTGTGACCAGTTCCGGCCCCAACCCGCCAAGCTGCCCGGGCGGCTCGTCAGCGGCGAACACCAACTGCCGACCCTCGCGCAGCAGCGTGTCGACGGTGTGCAACAACTCGGTGCGCGTTGCCCGCTTGCCAGCCAAAAAATGCAGGTCGTCCAGGATCAACAGGCCCACCCCCCGATATTTCCGCCGAAAGCTGGGCAATCCGCTGCCGCGCAGCGATTCGAGGAACGCGCTGGTGAACTGTTCGGCCGACTGATAGATGATCGTAAGCTGAGGGTGGTTTTTTCGGGCCTCCGCGCAAATGCTTTCAAGCAGGTGGCTCTTCCCGACACTGGTGGGACCGTGAATAAACAACGGCGTTGCGCCGGGGCACCGGGCCACGCGTTCAGCCATCCTGAGAGCGATTTGGTTCGTTTCGCCGCAGACGAAGTCGTCGAAGGTTGCCAAGCGCCGGCATCGTTTCCCTTGGGTGGCGGCTTGCACCACCTTCTGCGATGCCACGCCATTGCCAGTGCCAGTCCCGCTGCTTTCGGCATTACCGTGCCCGTGGACCACGCGCAGCGCCGGCGCGTTGTGCGGCGCCTTCATCGAGCCGTTGGAAAGGCTTGGCGGCATGGTTTCTTTCAGGGGGGGCGCCTCGGTCGGAACGACACGGAACACAACGGATGGATACCAGCCGGCGACGTCGAAGCACGCCTGCTCGATCTGTTCTTGGAAGTTCATGCGAACCCATCGCTGGAAGAACTCGTTCGGCGCGCCGACGGTCAGCGTGCGTTCGGCGAGGTCGAACCGCGTGGTTTCGCCAAACCAAAGTTCGTATCGGTCTTGTCCAACCCTGCCGGCCAATGCAACGCGCAAGGCCGACACGATCTCCTTATCGTCCATGGTCAATTCAAGGCGTCCTGTGCGCGCAATCGTTCCGCGCAGTTTATCTTCGTCAAAATGGCCGTGAGGGCAAGGGACAGGAGGAAGCAGCCGATTGGGGAAAGACGTCCAATTCGGCCGGCTGTACCGCCGCCACTCCCGCGTCGTTTCCCCTGAGGCGTCCCGCCCAGGTAACCATGATTCTAGCGTTGCTAGCGCTGCTGTCAAACCATGATTGAGACATTTTGTCAGGGGTGCCCGCCGCCGGGTCATCGAACGTCAAAAACCCCGAGAAAACGCCCCTTTCCGAACCGAAAGCCGGCACACGATTTTTTGCGCCCGCCTGACAATGGCGTGGAAAACCTGTCGCGCTTCGGGCGCGGACCGGCGGCGCCAGGATACCAAACACCGGGGAAAAGCGAGGATTTCACGATTCGAAGGTACGAATGTACACAATCCACCGAGCCCCAGCGCGAAATCCCGACGCCACGTAAGGGCCCCAAGCGGGGAGTTCCTTCCCCATCAGGCGTTGTGGGATGACCGGATACAGGTCGTTTTCAGTTCGAGTTCGCCGTCTTTTCGCGTTCGAACGTCTCGGCCAGGAACCGCCGATACTGCCGGTCGATTTCCGGGTAATCGGCGCCAAGCAGTTCGGCTAGCGTCTGTGGCGTGTCGCGTCCCGAATAGACAAGCGAGAGGTACTGCACCAGAGCGTCGCGATAGACCCCGCCTTCGTGGAATATCAGGAAGTGCGTGAGTCCCGCGGCTTGACTGTACAACGTGGCGATGCGCGGATGGGTCTGAATATCGTCCGTTCCGAGGCGGGTGAACTCAGCTAGGGGGATGTAGAAGTCGTCGCGCATCAGACGGACGCGGGCGGCGTGCAGCCGAGGGTCGTCCAGTCCGCCGAGCGCCCAGTATCCGTCCTCCTGGTGCAGCGATTCCATGAAAAGCGCTATGCCTTCGACAATCCAGAAGTTCCGCCGGTTGCCCGGATGCGGCACCGTCCGCCTCGACTCCTGGAACAACTGATGCGTCGCCTCGTGGTACAGGGTGCGGTCGTCGTAATCATCGCCGGCGAAGAAATACGCGCGCCGCATGTTGGGAATGTACACGCCGATGGAAACGTCGATGTTGGGCATCGCGGCGCGGAGCGAGCGATTGTAATCGTCACGGTTGCGGAAGAACACGACTTGATGACGCGGCGCGGCCGCCCGCCGCCGCGCCGCCGAACTGCCGAACAGCGCCACCACGTCGGCCTGCGAGGCGTGGAAGCGGATAAACAACTGCTGCCAAATGGCATGCAATCGTTCGAGCCTCAGCCCCAATTGCACGCCGGCTTCGAGGCTGTGATTGGTGCGAATGACGTAGTGCGCGGTTTCCACTTCCCATCCGTTGCGGATGTCGGCGCGCCGGGCGGCCTCGTCCTCGGCGGTGATCCACCGCCCTTCATACAGGCGCATGCCCTGTTCGTATCGCTGCAGGTGTGCCTTCGGCAGCCACCCGAACCGATCATCCCACACCCTGCCGGCGCGCAACTGTTGCACCTCGTATAGGGTGCGCCACTCGCCCAAATGCTTCTGAAAGCCGAAGATGCGGCGGACCGCCTCGTGGTCGGGATGGACCCGAATGGCGGCCAGGGCCAATTCGTAGGCCAGCGAGGGACGCGTGCGTACGGCCCGCCGGGCAAGATCGTAGAAGGCCGTCGCGTGCCGTGCCCGCAACTGCTGAAACCGCTGGTGCCATTGCGCGACCTCGGACGAAGCATCTTCAGGGGGACCGATACCCTCGATGTCTCGGGGCAGGTCCGGGACGTACAGCTTGTAGGGATCGCGCGGCCCCAGGACGTCGAGCGTGCGCTTCGCCTGCTCCGCGAGCCCCTGTTCCGTACACCACGCGGCCAACTCGTTCAGTTCGGTGCGGCACTGCTGAAGCTGAGCCTCCGCCTCGCGCTGCATCGCGTCGGCATGGG